>JBPYDO010000342.1:0-13050 GCA_051985755.1 Reyranella sp.
GCGGCGCTGATGTATCGCCGGCCCGACGCCTTTGCCGCGCTGTCGATCGACACCGCGATCGGCGCGCACTGGGCGGCCAGGGAACTGCAGCCGCATATCTGCGTGCAGGGCAATCTCGATCCGATGATGCTGGTGACCGGCGGCGTCGCCCTGGAACGCGAGGCCCGCCGCATCCTGGGCAAGCTCGGGCAAGGCGCCTTCATCTTCAATCTCGGCCATGGCGTCGTTCCCGAAACGCCGCCCGAACACGTCGCCCAGCTGGTCGAGATCGTGCGCCAGTGGATGCCGGAGGCGCAGTAAAGACGGCGCAATGAAGGTCGCTATCATCCTGTTCAATCTCGGCGGACCGGACTCGCCGGAAGCCGTACAGCCGTTCCTGCGCAACCTGTTCGGCGATCCGGCGATCATCGGCTTGCCGGACTGGTTGCGCCTTCCGCTGGCTCCCATCCTGGCCTGGCGCCGTGCGGTCAAGGCGAAGCAGATCTATGCCGCCATCGGCGGCTCCTCGCCGATCCTCGGGCAGACCGAAGCACAGGCGCGCGCGCTCGAGGCCGAACTCGAGGGCGCGCACGAATGGCGCGGCTATGTCTGCATGCGCTACTGGCATCCGCTCACCAAGGCGGTGGTGCGTGCGGTCGCCCGCTTCGCGCCCGACCGCATCGTGCTGCTGCCGCTCTATCCGCAGTTCTCGGTCACGACGACCGGCTCGTCGTTCCGGGCCTGGCAGGATGCGGCGTCGTTCAAAGCGCCGACCGCCCGGGTGAAGAGCTATCCGACCGATCCGGGATTCATCAGGGCGTCGGTTGAATTGGTGAGGGAGGCGCAGGCGCAAGCGGGCAGCGGGCCGCGTCGCGTGCTCTTCTCCGCCCACGGCCTGCCGGAGAAGGTGATCAAGTCGGGCGATCCCTATCGGGCCGAGGTCGAAGCGACGGCGGCGGCCATTGCAGCGGGTCTGGGCGGGCTGAGGCGCGGCGAAGACTGGACGGTGTGCTATCAAAGCCGCGTCGGTCCGCTGAAATGGATCGGACCTTCGACCGAGGATGAGATCCGCCGCGCCGGTGCCGAGAAGATGAACCTCGTAGTCTATCCGATAAGCTTCGTGTCCGAGCACTCCGAGACGCTGTTCGAGCTCGATATCGCCTACCGGCGGCTCGCGGCGGAGTCGGGCGTGCCGACCTACATCCGCGTGCCAACCGTGGGCACGCATCCCCAGTTCATCCGCGGCCTCGCCAATCTGGTACGCCATGCTCTATGACGTCCTGAAGGCGCTGCATATCGTGGCGGTGATCGCCTGGATGGCCGGCCTGCTCTATCTGCCGCGGCTGTTCGTCTATCACGCCGACGCCGAGACGGGCTCCGAGCAGAGCGAGACCTTCAAGATCATGGAGCGCCGCCTGCTGCGCGGCATCATGAACCCGGCCATGGTCCTGGTCTGGATCTTCGGTTTCGCGCTCACCTGGCGGGGCGATTGGTGGCACGCCGGCTGGTGGCAGGCGAAGGTCGCCCTGGTCGTCGTGCTGACCGGCGTGCATCACCTCTACGGTCTCTGGCGCAAGGACTTCGAAGCCGACCGCAACGCCAGGCCGGCGCGCTTCTATCGCTGGTGGAACGAAGTCCCGACCGTGCTGATGATCGTCATCGTGTTCCTGGCCGCGCTGAAGCCGTTTTGAGTGTCCGATGAATTTACGACTCGCCCTGCGCCCCCTGCTCCCTCAAACGCAGGCAGCGGAGTAGCCTTGGTCCGCGTCCGGCCGGCGGCCGTCCTGCTGATCGTCGCGGCGTTGCTTCTGGCGCCGTCGTTGATCATCGGCACGGTGCTGAGCCACAGCGCGCATCTCAATCTCATCTGGGCGAAGCAGTTCGCCGAACAGGTGCAGGCCGGCATCCTCTATCCTCGCTGGCTGCCCGAGTCCTTCGACGGGCTGGGTGCGCCGACGTTCTATTTTTACCCGCCGCTCGCCTACTGGCTGGACGCCTTGGTGAGCGTCGTGACGTTCGACGCGCTGCCTGTCTCGCATCGCTTGTCGGTCACCTGGTTCCTGTTGCTGTGGTCCTCGGGGCTGGCGATGCACGCCTGGCTGGAGCGCGAGACGGCAAGCCGTCGGGTCGCCCTTTTCGGCTCACTCGCCTACATGTGCGCGCCCTATCACCTGCTGGATCACTATGTGCGCGGTGCGCTGGCCGAATTTGCCAGCTTCGCGGTGCTGCCGCTGCTAGCGCTGGCGATCTTGCGGGCCGCCAAAGGACGGCGTGCCGAGTTCGTGCTGCTGGCGGTGGCTTACGCCGCGCTCCTCATGTCGCATCTGCCGACGGCGCTGCTGGCGTCGGTGACGGTGCTGCCGCTCTATGTCCTGTTCCGCGCCTGGCGGCTTGCTGATCGCCGGGCCGCGGTGGGCTTCATATGGCGCTGCGGGTTGGCCGGGCTGTTGGGTATCGGGCTGGCGGCTCCCTACCTCCTGCCGGCGACCCTGTTGCAGCGCTGGATTTCGGCGGACCTCCTGTGGTTCGACTACTATCGCGTCGACAAGTGGTTCGTCGCCTGGCCCGCGGGTTGGCTCGAGCCCTACTTCATGAAGACGCTCGCCTCGCTAGCGGTCGGCTACGCGCTCCTCTGTGCCGCGGTTGGCCTGGTTCTCCTTCAGCGGCGTGGCGAGAAGCAGCCGGCGGGCGAAGCCGCTTTCTGGGGAGCGACGGCGGGCTTGTGCCTGTTGCTGCTGTCCGGCGTCTTACCGTGGTTCTGGCGGCTGCCGGAAGTGGCCAAGGTCCAGTTTCCGTTCCGCATGATGGTGATCGTCGAATTCGCCCTGGTCACGGCCGTAGGACTTGCCATGCTCGGCCAGGTACGGCGCGGCGCGTTCTATGCGTTCAGCGTCGCGCTGATTGCCCTGGCCTATGGCACGTCGATGGCCGGCTCGGAGGCCGTCGGCAACATTGCCTTCAGCTGGTCGAAGACGCTGCCGAAAATGGAGGAGGCGTCGGAGTATCAACCGGCCGGCTACCCGCATCCCATCCGCCAGAAAGGCTTCGTCTACGCCAACCTCCAGCCGCTGGCCGATGTTCAGACGATCAATTGCACGCCCGCCGCGCCCGTCTGCAGCGCCCAGCAGGATCGCTTCGGCGCGCTGAGCCTTCATGTCGAAAGCGGCCAACCGACAACGGTGACTTTGCGGCGATACTTTTTTCCTGCTTGGCGCGTCGAGACGCTGCCCACTCATCAGGCGATTGCCATTGAGCCCACGAAGCTGCGCGTGGTGTCGTTCGAGGCACCGGCCGGCGGCGGCGACTTTCGGCTGTACCGCGCAACGCTGCCGGCCGAGCGATGGGGCTGGCTGGCTGGCGGTCTGTCCATGGTGGTGGTGCTGGCCTGGGCCGCGCTCAGCCGACGTCAGTCGACCTTCAGGTAACTGTCCTTCAGCGCGATCTTGCCGTCCTTGAGCTCGTAGAGATCGATACCGTAACGGTCGAACGGCTTGCCACCCGCGTCGATGCCGGTGACGCGGAAAGTGCCGAAGAGCTTGTCACCCGAACGATGGATGCGCGCCTCCGAGTAGCGCGCCTCGCGATGGGCGCGGCTCTTGTCGGCGAAGTAGCGGCGCAGATCGTCCTTGCCCTTCAGCACCTGGCCCGACGGCTGCGTGCCGGCGGCGAGCCGCCATTCGAAGTCGTCGGTCACGCAGGCGGCGATCTCCTCGACATCGGCCTTGTTGAAGGCCTTGCCGAAGCGGCGGAACAGGTCGTCGATGGCGTCGGGCATGGCGGTCCTCCGCTGCAAGTATATCGCGTTGCAAGATGATCCAACCGGGTTGGGTGCAATTTTCTCGACCGCAACTCTCCGGCGATTGCCTTGCTCCCCTCATAAGTTGCAAGCAAGATTGCCGCGCCTGTCCACTTTGCCGCCCTGCTCGAGCATTCCATGACGCCGGTTTCGTTTGCTGGCTGCTTCGGCTGGCTGCATACGCCCCGCGCGGTCGCGGTCGGAGATGTGGCGGCGCTGATCTGCCAACCGGTCGGCTACGACGCGCTCCTGTCGCACTGCTCGCTCAGGGTTCTCGCCGACGACCTGGCCGCTGCCGGCTATCCCGCCTTGCGCTTCGACTATCCGAGCACCGGCGATTCCTGTGACGAAGACGTCGAGACGGCGGGCGGCCACTGGAAGGCCTGGCGGCAAAGCGTCGATCAGGCCGCGGACTGGCTCAAGGCGCGCACCGGCGCCCGGCGTTTGATCGTCTGCGGTCTGCGCGCCGGCGCCCTGTTCGCGAGCCTTGCCGCCTCGGAGCGCAGCGACATTGCGGGCCTCATCCTGCTCGAGCCGGTGCTGCGCGGCCGTTCCTATTTGCGCCAGCTCTTCATCGAAGCGCAGCTGCGCACCGGGCGGCCGATTCCGCCCGGCGTCGGCCTGGTGTTCCGCGAGTTCAAGTTCAGCCCGGCGACGGTCGCCGAGCTCAGCGCCTGCGACCTGCGTGAGGTGCGGCTGCGCCCAGACCTGAAGGTGGCGATCTTCGCGCAAGGCGACATGCGATTGACCGCCGAATGCGCCGAAGCCTGGACCGAACGCGGCACGCAGGTCACCGGCTTCGATTGGGAGGGGCTGGAGCCGCTCCTGCGCCACAACATCCTGGACGAGAATTCGCTGGCCGACTGCCGGCGCATCGTGTCCTGGGTGCGGGAGAACGTGCCGGCGTCGAACACGCCGCCGGCGCCGGCGGTGGTGCCCGCGGCGGCCGAGCTGCATCCCGCGGGATGCAGCGAGACGCCGCTGCTCTTCGGCGACGGCGGCCGGCTGTTCGGCGTGCTGTGCCGACCGGCGCGCGCGACGCCGGACACCGTGGTCATCATCGCCAACGGCGGCCGCGACCCGCACTACGGCGCGGCACGGCACGCGGTCTATTTCGCGCGCCGGCTGGCGCGCGCCGGCATTGCCTCGTTGCGCATGGATTTCGCCGGCCTTGGCGACAGCCTCGGTCCGCCGGGCCAGGAGAACGTGCTCAGCCACATGTTCTTGCTCAGCCGCAACGGCGACTTCGCGGCAGCGCTCGATCGGCTGGAGGAGATGGGCTATCGCCGCTTCGGCGCGCAGGGCCTGTGCGCGGGCGCCTACCATTCCTTCCATGCGGCGCTGACCGATCCGCGGCTCAGCATGCTGCTGCTGATCAACATGCCGTTGTTCACCGTGCCGGAGGTCGGCGCGCTCGACTATCTCAACTTCCGCGAAATGTCGCCCAGCTCGTCGCTGCGCAAGCTGTTCCGGCTGCGCAGCTGGATCTCGCTGGTCAAGCGGCGCAACGAGCTCGGCGCGATCCTGCGCGTGCAGGCGGCGCGCCTGCAGGCCCAGGCGATCACCAGGCTTCGCCACCTCGCCGCCGCGTTGGGCATCATCGACGATCCGACCTTCGCCGAGAACGCGCTGGCCCAGCTCTGCGGGCGCGGCGTGCGCACCCTGTTCCTGTTCTCGCGCGATGACGGCGATATCGACGCCTTCAAGCAGGAGTTCGGCAACCCCGACAAGGCGCTGCGCCGCTATCCGGGCGCCACCTGGCACATCGTGCGCGAGCTCGACCACGATTTGACCTTGTTCGACGGGCGTGCCATCGCCGAGAACGTCATGATCAACTTCGTCAAGGCAAAGGACGCCGGTGAAGCGGCGAGCCGGCGCTACCACGCCAACGAGGCGCTCGCATGACCGACGTCAAGGCTCCGGGCCAGGGCGCCCGCTCGATCCGCGCCGCTGTGCTCGAGCAAATCAAGCTGGTCGCCGGACAGCAGAAGAAGCAGCTGGCGCCGTTGGCCGATTCGCTGCCGCTCCTCGATTCGGGGCTCGATTCGCTCTGCATCGCCATCGTCGTCGCCAACCTCGACGACGAGCTGGGGCTCGATCCCTTCGCCGCCGGCACTGTCGACATGCCGGTGACCCTGGGCGATTTCATCGGCCTCTACGAGCATGGCGCGGCTTGATCGACGCTCGCTGATCGACCTCACCTTGGCGCCGAGCACGGAGGCGCGCTCGCTGCGCGACGAAAGCCATGCCGTGGGCCTGGCCGAGGTCGGGCGCGGCACGAACCTCGACCGGCCGGTCGAAGCGCTGCGCAACCGCGTCGTGCTGGTGGCAAGCCAGGCGCAGCTGCCGACCGTGCTGGCAGCCCTCGCCCTCGACGGCATCGCCCGCCGTTTGCTGCTCTGCCTGCCCGACATCGCCGAGGCCGACCTGCCCGCCGTGCTGGCGGAAGGCGAAGTCGATGCCTTCGTCTCCGACGGCAGCGGCCCGCAGGTGGCGGCCGACGCCCAAGTTGGTGCAAGGGTCGCGCGCGTCGCCTGCTCGAGCTCCGTTCAGCCGCGATCGGGCGACGGCAACACAAGGCGCGACGTCGAGACCGAGTGGGTCCTGTTCACGTCAGGCACCACCGGGCGGCCCAAGATGGTGTGCCATAGCCTGCAAAGCCTGACCGGCCCGCTCGATGACGGCCTGCAGGTGATGCGCGGTGCGGTGTGGAGCACCTTCTACGACGTGCGGCGCTATGGCGGGCTGCAGATCCTGTTGCGCGCCCTGCTGGGCGGCGGCTCGATGGTGCTGTCGAGCGCGCGCGAGCCGGTCGGCGATTTCCTGGCCCGCGCCGGCCGGCGCGGCGTGACGCACATTTCCGGCACGCCCTCGCACTGGCGGCGGGCGCTGATGAGCGGCGCCGCAGGCCGCATGGCGCCACGCTATGTCCGGCTCTCGGGCGAAGTCGCCGACCAGGCGATCCTCGATCAGCTCAAGCAGACCTTCCCGAAGGCCGACGTGGCGCACGCCTTCGCCTCGACCGAGGCGGGCGTCGCTTTCGACGTGCGTGACGGGCGCGCCGGCTTCCCCGCCTCCTACATCGATCAGCCGGGCGGCAAGGCCGAGATGCGGGTGGTCGACGGCACGCTCCGCATCCGTTCGCAGCGCACGGCCTCGCGCTACCTCGGACAAGCCGCGCTGCCGGGCGACGACCAGGGCTTCATCGACACCGGCGACATGGTCGAACGGGTGGGCGATCGCTACTATTTCGTCGGCCGGCGCGAGGGGGTGATCAATGTCGGCGGCCAGAAGGTCCATCCGGAGGAAGTCGAGGCGGTGATCAACCGGCATCCCGGCGTGCAGATGGCGCGGGTCCATGCGCGCAAGAGCCCGATCACCGGCGCCGTGGTCGCGGCCGAGGTCGTGTTGCGCGACGGCGCGACACTCGACGACTTGCGCGAGGAGATCCTGCGGCTCTGTCGCGAGACGCTGCCGGCGCACAAGGTGCCGGTCAGCCTGCGCGCTGTTCCGTCCCTGCCGGTCGGACCGGCCGGCAAGCTGTTGCGCCACGATGGCTGAGCACGATGGCTGAGCGCGCGATGAGCACCGTGCCCAATCGGACCGTAATCGTGACCGGCGGCAGCCGGGGACTGGGCCTCGCCATCGCCCAGACGCTCGTCAGGTCGGGACACAAGGTGATCGCCGTCGCGCGGAGCGAAGGCACCGCGCTTGCCAAGGCGCGTGCCATCGCCGGCGAGGCGCTGGCCTTCGAGGCGGGCGACCTCGGCGACATCGCCAAGCTGCCGGCCTTCGCGCGCGGTCTGGGCAAGACTCACGGACCGGTGTGGGGCCTGGTGAACAATGCCGGCATCGGCACGTCCGGCGTGCTCGCCACCTTGCCGGAGGCCAAGATCGAGGAGCTGGTGCGGCTCAACCTCACCGCGCCCATCATCCTCACCAAGTATCTGGTGCGCTCCATGATGAGCGCGCGCGCCGGCCGCATCGTCAATGTCGCCTCGATCGTGGCCAGCACCGGCTTTCGCGGGCTCTCGGTCTACGCCGCCACCAAGGCGGGGCTGCTGGGCTTCACGCGTTCGCTCGCCCGCGAAGTGGGCGAGCTTGGCATCACCGTCAACGCCGTGGCGCCGGGCTTCGTCGCCACCGACATGACGCACGACCTCGACGAGGAGGCGCGCGGCCAGATCGCCCGCCGCAGTGCCCTGCAGCGCCTGGCCGGCGCCGACGACGTCGCCGGCGCCGTCGACTACCTTTTGAGCGACCGGGCCGCCAACGTCACCGGCACGGTGCTGACGGTCGATGCCGGCGGCACGGCGTAGCTAGAGACGCAGCTCTCGCGTCACGATGCGCTGGCGCAGGGCGTCGTCGCAGACGACGTAGGCGCGCGCCTCGCGATCGTCGAACCACACCGGATCGCCCGCATCGCTGTAGCCTTCGCGCACCAGCTCGGTCTTGCGCTGGCGGAAGGTGCCTGTGTTGGCGAGCGAGGAGACCTGCCGCACGAATAGGGGCCGGGCGTAGGCAGGCAGGCGTGCCTTGAGATGGGCGTGCAGGATGGCGAGGTCGAAGCGCTCGCCGCCGACGATCGCCGCCATGCCGGCCTTACCGTCGGCCCCGGGCAGGGCGACGCCATAGACCGCGGCGTCGACCACACCCGGGCACGCGCGCACTACCGCCGCCACTTCGCTGGTCGAGACGTTCTCGCCCTTCCAACGGAACGTGTCGCCCAGGCGATCGATGAAATAGAAATAGCCCGAGGCGTCCTGACGCATCAGATCGCCGGTGCGAAACCAGCGGTCGTCAGGCTCGAATACGTCGGTGAGGATCTTGGCCGACGTCGCCTGCGGATCGGTGTAGCCGTCGAAACGCGTCGCGTCCTTGGCCAGTCGCCCGATCGCCTCACCCGGCTCATCGACGGCGCATTTCAGGCAGCGACCGGCAGAGTCGCGCAGCGGCTCGGCGCTCTCGGGGTCGCGTCGGATCAGCGCCACGGGAAAGCGATGGGCGAGGAACTTCGGCACCCGGCCGATCGCGCCTGGCATGCCCTCGCAATTGGCCAGCGAGACGCTGCCTTCGGTGGCGGCATAGAATTCGAGGACGCGGGGAATGGCGAAGCGGCGCTGGAATGGCTGCCAGACTTCGGCGCTCAGCCCGTTGCCGCAGGCGAGCCGCGCGCTGTGCGCCGGCACGGTGGCCTCCGGCGCTTGCACCAGATAGCGGCAAAGCTCGCCGATATACTGCAGGATGGTGGCGCCACTTTCGGCGACGTCAGTCCAGAAGCGGCTCGCCGAAAAGCGCTCGCGGATCACCACGGCCCCGCCCGCGACCAGCATCGAGCCCACCGCCACCACGCCGCCGATCGAGTGATACATCGGCAGGCAGTTGTAGAGCCGGTCGTTCGGTTGCGCGTCCATCATGCCGGCGAACCAGCCGCTCCATTCCAGCACGCGCGCGTGAGTGACGTTGGCGGCCTTCGGCCATCCGGTCGTGCCGGAGGTGTAGATCAGCAGCGCCCGATCCTGCGCCGCCGGCGGCCGGCGCTCGTGCGTGCCAAGCGGCGCTCCCGACAAGGAGGCGACGTCGCGTGGCAGCGATGACCAGACGCGCACGCCGGCGGCCAGCGATGCCGCCGCGGCCAGGGCGGGATCGGCGATGATGTGGCGCGCGCCGGCACTTGCGATGGAATGCGCCAGCGCGTCGGCCGCAAGATTGGTGTTGAGCAGGGCGACGACGCAGCCGACGCCCGTGAGGCCGAGCCACAGCGCGGCATAGTCGGGCCGATTGGGCATCAGCAGCGCCACCGCGTCGCCGGCGGCGAGGCCCTTGCGCAGGGCCCAGCGCGCATATCGGTTGGCGCGCGCTGCCAGTTGGCCGTAGGTCAAGGTCTCGTCGCTGCCGATCAGTGCGGGTGAGTTGGGATGAGCGAGGGCCGCCTCCTGGACCAGCGCGGCCAAAGTGGGCTGCGGCCGGCCAAGCAGCTCTTGGGTCTTCGACATGGCGCGCACCCAGTCACGGGTCACGTCCGCGCTAGAGCGCAGCGCCGGCAAAGCTGTCATGGGCGGCAAGATCTGAAGCGCAGTGCAATTTATCCAATTTAAGTCGAATACCGAGCGGAAGCCATGGACGGCTTCGGCAGGTCTCGCGTAGCCTTCGCGGGATTGTTCCGGGGAGGAACATTGCACGCCTTCATTCGCGCCGTCCTTGCGGCTGCGATCCTGTTGAGCACCGCGCTTGCCGCGACGGCGCAGACCTCGCTGCCGCTGCCGACGGCCGGCCAGTCGACGCTCGATCTCGTCAAGAAGCGCGGGCAAGTCGTGTGCGGCGTCAATGGCAGCCTGCCCGGCTTCTCGCTGCTCAATGCCGTGAAGCAGTGGGAAGGCCTCGACGTCGAATTCTGTCGCGCCGTCGCCGCTGCCGTGCTGGGCGATGCGAGCAAGGTCAACTTCCAGCCGGTCAGCGCCGAGCGCCGCTTCGAGGCCCTTGCCAAGGGCGAGTTCGACGTGCTGGCGCGCAACTCGACGGGAACGCTGGCGCGCACCGCGGGCACCAAGGTGCGCTTCGTCGTCCCGACCTTCTACGACGGTCAGGCGTTCGTCGTAGCGAAGAAGCTCAATATCGACCGCGCCACGTCGCTGCGCACCGGCACGATCTGCGTGCTGAAGGGCACGACCCACTTTTTCAACATGGACAGCTGGTTCGGCGTGCGCCGCCTGTCGGTGGTTGCGGTTCCCTTCGATACCGTCGAGGACATGTACAGCGCCTTCTTCGCCAGCCGGTGCATGGCCGTGACCGAAGACTCGACGGCGCTTGCCGCCATGCTGGTGAGAAGCGGCAAGGCGGGCGACTACATGATGTTGCCCGACGTCATCTCCAAGGAGCCGCTCGGGCCCTACGTGCGTACAGGCGACGACGCCTGGTTCGAGATCGTGCGCTGGACCCACTACGCCATGCTGGAGGCCGAGGAGTACGACATCCGCAAGGACAACGTCGACGACAAGCGCCAGGGCCACGAGGCGCTGGTGAAGCGGCTGCTGGGCGTCGAGCCGGGCAACGGCAAGGCGCTCGGGCTGGACGAGGCCTGGGCCTACAACATCATCAAGCAGGTCGGGAACTACAGCGAAGTCTACGAGCGCAATGTCGGCGCCGGCTCGCCGCTCAAGTTCGGCCGCGGCATCAACGCCCTGTGGAGCAAGGGCGGGCTGATGTACCCGCTGCCGCTGCGCTGAAGCGTGCGGCCCGGCCGCGCGGTTTTCACCGCCCTGGCGGCGTGCTCTACTCGCCCCGCATGAAAGTCGGCGTTCTGCAATTCTTCAGCTGGCCGGGCCGGCACGGGCCGCTTGAAGAGGTTTACTCCCGCTCCCTGGAGCGCATCGAGGTCATGGATAAAGGCGGCTTCGATGCCGTCTGGCTGGCCGAGCATCATTTCTCGACCTTCAGCGTCTGCCCGTCGGTGCACATGATGGGCACGCTCGCCGCGGCACGCACCAAGCGGCTGCGCATCGGCACGGCGGTGTCGCTGGCGGCGCTCTATCACCCGCTGCGACTGGCCGAGGAGGTGGCGCTGCTCGACATGCTGTCGGGCGGGCGGGTGAACTGGGGCGCCGGCCGCGGCTTCGCCTATTCGGAGTTCAACGCCTTCGGCGTGCCACCGCAGGAAAGCGCCGAGCGCTTCCGCGAGGCCGTCGACATCGTGCTGAAGTCGTGGACCGAGGAACGCTTCAGCTTCAAGGGCGCGCATCACAGCTTCGACGACGTGGAATTGCTGCCCAAGCCGCTGCAGCGCCCGCATCCGCCGGTGTGGATGGCCGCGACCTCCGAATCGGCGATCGACTGGGCGGCCAGCCGCGGCTTTTCCATCCTGATGGATCCGCACTGCACCATGCAGGAGCTGGGCGCCAAGCGCCGGCACTATGCCCAGCAGCTCGCCGCGGCGGGCCATTCCGACCGCGGCCGCGACATTCCCATGGCGAGGCTGGTAGCACTGGCTTCCACGACGGCCGAGGCCGAAGTCGTCGCCCGACGCGGCGCTGAGTGGCTGATCGAATCCTATGCCGGGCCGCAGCACGCGCACCGCAAGGCCTTGCCGCCGCGCAACTATGGCGGCAAGGAACCGATCCAGTACTACATCGACAGCGTCATCCTGCACGGCACGCCGGCGGCAGTGATCGAGCAGGTGAAGCGGCTCGAGGCGGAGATCGGGCTCAACTACCTGATGTGCGCGCCGCTCAGCCGCGAGAGCTTCAGGCTGCTAGCCGATAAAGTGGTGCCGCACCTGTGAACATCGCTTCGGCGATGGTCGCCATGTCGCGGTCGCTGATTTCGACCAGGCCCTGCCGCAGGCGGTAGCCCCAGTTCTTCTCGCGGGTGAACTCCAGCTCGTCCTGCAGCATGGCGAGCGGCGTCGGGCAGGCCTCGTGCCAGGCGACATCGCGCCGGTAGGGCTGGAAGCCCGCGGCCATCTCGGCGCGGTACGGCAGGCCCGCCTTCACCGTGCCGATGGCGGTGAAGGCCTGAAGCCTGTCCTTGTCACGCTGCGCATGGTTGGGCGAATAGCGGGTGTTGGGCGAGTAGTAGACGACGCGGTCGCCGGGCTGGATGCGCTGCAAGGGCGAGGCCTTGCCGTGACAGACCTGCATGAAACCCGCACCGCGCCCGATTGCGACATGATCGGCGGAGGCGACCGCCAGCCAGTTCCTGCTCATGGGCTTCTCCATCTTCGAGATGCCCCACTGTAAGACGGCCTGCTGTCAGAAAATGGCAGCAGTCGATAGAGCCTTTCCGCAGGCCTCTAATTCTAGGAGTCTGTTCTCGCGTCCTCGCGCTCGCGCCATTCCTTGAGCATCGCCTGGCGTCGGCGCGGGTAGCGCCGTTCCGTTACCGTCAGGGTGGCGATGCGGTCGGTGCGGAAATGGCGATAGTCCTGGCGCAGCTCGCACCACGCCATCACGACACGGGCCCGCTCGAAGAAGCCGACGCCGAACGGCAACACGGTGCGCTTCGAGGCGGCGCAATACTTGTCGCGATAGGAAATGCCGATTTTGCGGTCCTTGCGGATGGCCTCGCGGATTTTGGGCAACTGCGCGTCGCCCGCCGACAGCGGTTCGCTTTCCCCCACCAACAGGCCGGAATCGTCGAGTGTGTCGCGCAAATCCTTGGGCAGTACGGCGCCGATCTTGGCCATTGCACTCGCCGCCGCCTCGGCGAGCGATTGGTCGGCGCGGCGATGGACCCAACGCGAGCCGAGCACAATCGCCTCGATCTCTTCCTCGCTGAAC
>JBPYDO010000343.1:0-8934 GCA_051985755.1 Reyranella sp.
CGCTTCGGCATGTCGCTCGCCCAGGTCGGCCTGGCGCCCAACTGGTTCCTGGCCAAGAAGCTGATGGAAGTACTGGGCCCGGTCACGACACGCGAGATGCTGCTGCTGGGCGACCCGTTGCCCTCAACCAAACTGCATGCCCTTGGCCTGATCGCCCGCTGCGTGCAGCACGATCATCTCGACACCGAGGCCGGCAAGGTGATCGCCCGCCTGGCCGCCAATGCGCCGCTTTCGCTCAAGGCGATGAAGGCGCTGACCGTGCGCCAGATGGAGTTCCGCGATGGTATCACGCACGACGACGTCGACGCACTGGTCGTCGCCGCCATGCAGAGCCAGGACGCACAGGAAGGCATGAAGGCGCGACTGGAAAAGCGCACGGCCAAGTTCACCGGCAAATGAGAAAGGGCAAATAGCCGTGGCGATCCGGCTGCGCCTCGACAAGCCGTGGCGGCCGCTGACTGCAGACGAAGCCACCCGCCTGCCCGGCCAACTCGGCGTCTACCAAATCGCCGATGCCAAGGGCGCTGTGCTGTTCATCGGCCATGCCGGCGCGCGCTCGCCCTTCGGCCTGCGCAGCGAGTTGCAACGCGAAGCCCGCGAGCGCGGCGCGGGCCACCAGTTCAGGGTCGAGGTGAACCAGCAGTACCGCACCCGCTGGTTCGAGCTCTTGATGGTGTATCAGGCCGACCACGGCTCCCTGCCACCTGACAACGCCAAGAACCCGCCGCCCAATCTCGGACGGCTGAGCCCCGCCTGAAGAGGCCGCCATGGATTTCGAACCGAGCTCCGAACAGCAGATGCTGATCGACCAGGTCCGCCGCTTCGTGCGCGAGGAGATCATTCCGCTCGAGGCCAAACTCGATCCCGACGCCTCCGATCTCGAGCCCGACGACTATGCCCGGCTGGTCGAGAAGACCAAGGCGATGGGCTTGTTCGGCATCGACATCCCCAAGGAGTTCGGCGGCCCCGACATCGACATCGTGACCCGCGTGCTGTTGGCGATTGAAATGGCGCAGCATCGCGCCGGACTGTATGTGCCCTGCTACGGTACCTTCGGCGGCGCCGGCCTCGCGCAGATCTTCGAAGCCAACGAAGACCAGAAGCAGCGCTATCTCTATCCGACCCTGCGCGGCGAGAAGAAGCCGTTCTTCGGGCTCACCGAGCCGTCGGGCGGCAGCGACCCCGCCCGCGCCATCCAGACCAAGGCTGAGCGCAAGGAAAACGGCTGGGTGCTGAATGGCGCCAAGCTTTTCATATCCGGCGCCGACCGTGCGCAATACGGCATCGTCTTTGCCCGCACCGACGCCTCAAAAGGCCGCGGCGGCATCACCTGCTTCATCATCGACAGCGACACGCCAGGCTTCCACGTGCGACGCGTCGTGCACACGCTGCGCTCGTCGAGCTACGCCACCGAGCTCGAGTTCAAGGATTGCTGGGTCAGCGACCACCAAGTGCTGGGCGAGGTCAATAAGGGCTTTGCCGTCGCCAATGCGCGGCTGACGCGCCAGCGCATCCCCTATGCCGCGGGCTGCATCGGCGTCGCCATCGCCGCGCACGAAATGGCGATCGAGTGGGCCAAGATACGCTCGACCTTCGGCGAAAAGCTCGCCAACCGGCAGGCCGTGCAATGGATGCTGGTCGACAACGAAATCGACATCAGGACGGCGAAGCACTTCACCCTGGAGGCGGCCGAGAAGGCGCGGCGCGGCCTGCCGTTCCGGACCGAGGCGGCGATCGCCAAGCTCACGGCATCGGAGGGCGGCGGCCGCGTGGTCGACCGCGCCATGCAGATCCACGGCGGCATGGGCATGACCAAGGACCTGCCGCTGGAGCGCTGGTACCGGGAGATGCGCATCCGCCGGGTCGGCGAAGGCCCGAGCGAAGTGCAGCGCATGGTGATCGCGCGCGAAATCCTGGGCAGCAATCTGCGTTGAGGCCCTAAGGCCTCGAGACTAGCTGGCGAAGCTCAAGCAGTAGTCGCGCACGCGCTCCAGCGGAATGCGGGCATGGCTTTGCACGATGATGAACTTGCCACCGGGATCAGTGCCGTTGGGCAATTGCACCAGCCGCTCGAATTCGGCAGCGCCCCACACGCAGTTGTGCTCGGAGAAGAGCTGGATGTCCGAGAAGTAACTGGGATCCCAGTGGACATGGTAGTCGAACAGATTGCCGCGCAGCTCGGCGACGCTGGTATACAGCGAATATTCCGTCCACGGCACGTTCCCGCCCAACGACTGAAGGACGCGCGCGAACAGGCCGGTCATCGGATCGCGGCGGGTGGCCCGGAAATGTTGCAGCACCTGCCGGGCGAGGTCGCCGTGCAGGATGTTGGGCGTGACGGACAGGCCGTGGGCGTGCGCATCGTAGGGGACGCCCACGATGCTCGACGCGCTCCGCCACCAGTCGTGGTGCGGCTTGGGCTCCCAGCGGGACAGCGCCCGGCCGTCCTCGATGAAGGTCGTGGCATCGAAATCGCCAACGCAGCAGACGTCGGAGTCGAGCGTCAGGTAGCCGCCGAAGTCCAGCATGGCCGGCACGTGCAGCTTGACCATCTGCTGGCGGTACCAGCCGGTCATCAGGTAGAAGCCGCTCAAGGCCGGGAAATAGTCGCTCTCGGAATGGACCGAGACGTCGATGTTGGCAAAGCGCGGCAGGCTGGTGCGCAACAGCAGGGTGTCACGCCGCGGCGAGACGATCAGTAGCTTGAATGGACTGCGGTCGAGCCAGTGGCGGGCGAGCGATTCAATGAGCAGGCCCGCACGTTCCAAATCGCCCCGGCGCTTGAGGTTGCGCAGAGCCAGGGGGAGGATGGCTTGGCGAACTTCGGAAAACATTCGAACCTAGGCTTTCTAACTTATACGGGCCGTGGCGCACATTGCATATCAATTCGAGTGAACTTTGCCCCGTCACCCGCTGCCTTGACTGCAGGGCAAAAAAAGCCGGGCCAAAAGGCCCGGCGAGTCAAACAGGGAGGCTTCACGTCTGGGAGACGTGGGATCTTGAGGATCCCGAGTTTCGAGCGCGAACTGCCGAAGCGGGCCGCGCGTCGAAGACCTGACGACAAATTAGCCGCCCGCAGCGTCATTTGTAGGGTCGAACTTTGAACACTGACATGCGAGGCGCGCATGCCTTTCATCGGCTATGCAAACCGATTTCAGATCTCGTCAGAAACGAGTCTCGGCGACCTTGCGCAGCAGAAAATCGCGGAATACCGCGATGCGCTTGGAGTGCCGCAGTTCCTCTGGATAAGTGAAATACACATCGGTTGTGCGGACATTGAGATCGGGCAGCACGATTTCCAGTTTGGTCGACTGCTGTGCAAGATAATCCGGCAGTGAAGCTATCCCCAACCCCGATTCAACGGCGCGGAAGATGCCGTAGGTGTTGTTGACACGCAGCACGACCATACGCGGATTCTGGTCGGCATTACCTTCTCTCAGCAGCCAGTTGACGTCCTGAACCGGAGCACGCGCGTCCTCGCCGAAAATGATCAGCCGGTGGCGATCGAGCTCCTCGACCGTCGCCGGACGCCCATATTTCTGGATGTAGCTGTGCGAGGCGTAGACGTGGCTGCGCACCGTGAGCAGGTGGCGCTGCACCAGGCCCGGTTGACGCGGCATGACCATGCGGATCGCCACGTCCGCCTCGCGCATGCCGAGATCGAGCTCGTTGTCCGACAGAACGAGGCTGACGTCGATCTCGGGATACATCGCGATGAATTCGTGCATCTGCGCCGTGAGCCAGGTCGAGCCGAAGCCGACCGTGGTGGTCACCTTGAGGCGCCCGGCGGGCTTGTCCTGGTTGGCGCGCAACAGGGCTTCGGCAGTGTTGACCTTGGCCGCCATGTCACGGGCGGTGCGGTAGAGCAGCTCGCCCTGCTCGGTCAGGATCAGACCGCGCGCGTGGCGATGGAACAGCATGACGCCGAGCTGTTCCTCGAGCGCGCCGATCTGGCGCGAGATGGCCGATTGGCTGAGCTTCAGACCTTCGCCAGCGTGCGTGAAGCTTCCGGCGTCTGCGACCGCCTGGAAGATCCGCAGCTTGTCCCAGTCCATGAAGTCGCCTCCCCCATCGAGCTCGGCGCTCATTCGGCGGCCTGCGCGACCCGCGCCTCCTGACGTGCCAGCCATTTCTCGGCTTCGAGCGCCGCCATGCAGCCGGTGCCGGCCGCGGTGACGGCCTGGCGGAACACCTTGTCCTGGACGTCGCCCGCGGCATACACGCCCTCGACGTCGGTCGCCGTCGAGTTGGGTTTGGTCAGGAGATAGCCTTCCGAGTCCATGGCGAGCTGGCCCTTGAACAGCTCGGTGTTCGGAGAATGGCCGATCGCGATGAACACCCCGTCGGTCGCAATCTGCCGTTCGGCGCCGCTCTTGACGTTCTTGACCCGCACGCCCTTCACCAGCGGCGCCGGCGACTGCTCGCCAAGAATCTCCTGCACGGTGTGGTCCCACAACACCGTCACCTTGGAGTTTTTGAACAGGCGCTCCTGCAGGATCTTTTCGGCGCGAAACGCATCGCGGCGGTGAATGAGCGTCACCTTCGAGGCGTGATGTGTGAGGTACAGCGCCTCCTCGACGGCGGTGTTACCGCCGCCCACGACCACGACTTCCTTGTTGCGGAAGAAGAAGCCGTCGCAGGTGGCGCAAGCCGACACGCCGCCGCCGCGGAACGCTTCTTCGCTCGGCAGGCCGAGCCACTTGGCGGTGGCGCCGGTCGCGATGATCAATGCGTCCGACTCATAGCGGTCGCCGGAATCGCCGAGGCAGACGAACGGTCGGCGCTTGAGGTCGACCTCGACGATGGTATCGAAGAAATTCGAGGTACCGACGTGCTCGGCCTGCTTCTGCATCTGCTCCATGAGCCACGGCCCCTGGATCACGTCGGCGAAGCCTGGATAGTTCTCGACGTCGGTGGTGATGGTGAGCTGGCCGCCCGGTTGGATGCCCTGGACGAGCATCGGCTTGAGGCTGGCACGGGCTGCATAGATGGCCGCGGTGTAGCCGGCCGGTCCGGAGCCCAGAATGAGAACCTTGGTTCGATGAACTGCTGCCATGTCTCCTTCGCATCCCGCCGGCCGCATATCTTTGACATATATGCAAACCTCGCTCGCGATGCACGGGACAACTCAGAGGAAGGCGCAATTGTCCTTGGAAGTCGAAGGAATTTGAGCAACTTTATTGCGTGACTGGCACGGTTCTGGCATAGACCGCGCCCAATGGAGAGAGGCTCCCAGGAGGAACCCGATGGCTCGCGCAAAGCTCGATCGAATCGACCGGCGCATCCTGAACGATCTGCAATCAAACGGACGCATGACCAACGTGGAGCTGGCGGAACGCGCCGGCATCTCCGCGCCGCCCTGTCTGCGCCGCGTGCGGGCGCTCGAGCGCGCCGGCATCATCAAGGGCTATCATGCCGAGTTGAGCCCCGAGGCGCTGGGCTACAGCGTGTCGGTCTTCGCCCTGGTGGGGCTCAGCAGTCAGGCCGAAACCGACCTCAAGGCCTTCGAGGAGATGATCGGCAGCTGGGCTGAGGTGCGCGAGTGCCACATGCTGGCCGGCGAGGCCGACTTCCTGCTGAAGATCGTCGCCGAGACCTGGGACGAGTATCAGAAATTCCTGACTACGCGGCTCACCTCGGCGCCCAATGTCAGCCACGTCAAGTCGATGATGGTGTTCCGCACCGCCAAACAGCTGCCTGGCGTGCCGATTTCGACCGAGTAGGAGCATGCACATGGGCCGGCCTTGCTGGAAACACTGTGCAGCGATAACCTAGGATCAATTCACAGCGTTACCGTTTTGAGACGAGGATGGCATGAAGAACCTCTTATCCTCCGCCCGGCTGCTGATCCTCGACCTCGCCTCGACGATCCTCTTCCTCATCGTCTATCTGCTCACTGACAAGCTGCTGGTGGCGGTCGGCCTCGGCATGGCGCTGGGCATCGTCCAGATCGGCTGGCACCTGGCGCGGCGCCAGCCGATCGGCACCATCCAGTGGCTGAGCGTGGTGCTGGTGCTGGCCTCGGGCACGGCGACCATGCTGACCAACAATCCGACCTTCGTGATGCTGAAGCCATCGGTCATCTACTGCATCGTCGGCCTCGTCATGCTGAAGCGCGGCTGGATGAACCGCTATCTGCCCGAGCGCGCCAAGCCGGTCGCCGACGTCGCTACGGCGTTCGGCTATGCGTGGGCCGGCCTGATGTTCGCCTCGGCGGCGCTCAACGTCGGGCTCGCCTTGTCGCTCGACGCGAAGACTTGGGCGGCCGTCATGTCGAGCTGGGGCATCTTCAGTAAGATCGGGCTGTTCCTGATCCAATACGCGACCATGACCGCGATCGGCCGCCGTCGCGCCACGGCGGCAGGGGGCGCGGCGCCGGTTACTTGAACTGGACTCCGACGACCTCGTAGGAGCGCGCGCCGCGCGGCGTCTGGACCTCGACCATGTCACCGACGGTCTTGCCGATCAGCGCCCGGCCGATTGGCGAGGTGACCGAGATGCGGCCCTTGGTGAGGTCGGCCTCGTAGGGGCCGACGATCTGGTATTTGACCTTCTCGTCGGTGTCCTCGTCGGCAAGCCGTACCGTGGCGCCGAACTTGACGGTCTTGCCCGAGAGCTTGGAGAAATCGATCACGTCGGCGCGGGTGATGATGTCTTCGATTTCGGCGATGCGGCCTTCGATGAAGCCCTGACGTTCGCGCGCGGCAGCGTATTCGGCGTTCTCCGAGATATCGCCGTGCTCACGCGCCGCCGAGATCGCCTTGATGATCGCCGGGCGCTCCACGCTCTTCAGCTGTTTCAGTTCATCCTCGAGGTTCTTCAGCCCCGGGGCCGTCATCGGCACCTTTTCCATCCTGGGATCGTCCTTAATGATTGCGGCGGCGTCAACGGCAACCACTCCGAGGCCGGTTGAACCGCCTTCCGCCCTGCCCTCAATAGGTCCTAGAAGGCGCCCTTGAAGTAGGATTGCAGCGGGGCCACATCCAACGCCCCCTCGCAGACTGCCGCGATGCCCTCGACCGACGCCTTGGCGCCGGCGACGGTCGTGTAGTAGGCGATCTTGTGCATGAGCGCCGTGCGACGCAGCGTGAAGCTGTCGGACAGCGCCGATGCGCCATCGACCGTGTTGAACACCAGCTGCACCTTGCCGTCCTTCATCAGGTCGACGATGTGCGGCCGGCCCTCGAGCACCTTGTTCACGCGCTGTGCGGCGATGCCGTGGCGCGCCAGAAAGTCGGCGGTGCCACCGGTCGCCACGACCTTGAAGCCGAGATCGACCAGCCGCTTCACCGGCTTCACCATCGCCGGCTTGTCCTGGTCCTTGACCGAGACGAATACAGCGCCTTCCATCGGCAGCTTGGCGCCGCTGCCGAGCTGCGATTTGGCGAAGGCGCGGCCGAAGTTGGAATCGAGCCCCATGACCTCGCCGGTCGAGCGCATCTCGGGACCAAGGATCACGTCGACACCCGGGAAGCGCGCGAAGGGGAACACCGCCTCCTTGACGGCGATGTGCTTGCCCTTGGCCTTCTTGATGGCGATCGCCTGCAACGGCTCGCCGACCATCAGGCGCGCAGCGTACTTGGCGATCGGCAGGCCGGTCGCCTTGGCGACGAACGGCACGGTGCGGCTGGCCCGCGGATTGACCTCGAGCACGTAGACCTCGCCGTCCTTCACTGCGTACTGCACGTTCATCAGGCCGACAACCTGCAGCGCCTTGGCCATCGCATCGGTCTGGCGTTCGATTTCGGATAGAATCTTGGTCGACAAAGAATACGGCGGCAGCGAGCACGCCGAGTCGCCGGAATGGATTCCCGCTTCCTCGATGTGCTCCATGATGCCGGCGACGAAGACCTTCTGGTCCTTGTCGGCCAGCGCATCGACATCGACCTCGATGGCGTCGCGCAGATAGGAGTCGATCAGCACCGGATTGGCGCCCGACACCTTGACGGCGTCGCGCATGTAGCGCTCGAGGCCGTCGCGATCGTAGACGATCTGCATGGCGCGCCCACCCAGCACGTAGGATGGCCGGATGACCACCGGGTAGCCGATCTTCTCGGCCACCGCGACGGCCTGGCTGTCGGAAGTCGCGGTGCCGTTGTCCGGCTGCCTGAGCTTCAGCGCATGAATCAGCTTCTGGAAGCGCTCGCGGTCCTCGGCGAGGTCGATGGCGTCGGGCGAGGTGCCGAGGATGGGAATACCCGCCGCCTCCAAGGGCTTGGCAAGCTTGAGAGGCGTCTGGCCGCCGAACTGAACGACCAGGCCCAGGAGCTCGCCATTGCTGCGCTCGACCTCGACCAGCTCGATCACGTCCTCGGCGGTCAGCGGCTCGAAGTACAGCCGATCGGCGGTGTCGTAATCGGTCGACACGGTCTCCGGGTTGCAGTTGACCATGATGGTCTCGAAGCCGGCGTCGCGCAGCGCGTAGACCGCATGGACACAGCAATAGTCGAACTCGATGCCCTGGCCAATGCGGTTAGGTCCGCCGCCCAGGATGATCACCTTGCGTCGCTCGGTCGGCCGTGCCTCGCACTCGGCCGGCCGTACGCCGTCGCCCTCATAGGCCGAATAGAGGTATGGCGTGCGCGAGGCGAACTCGGCGGCACAGGTATCGATGCGCTTGAAGACCGGCCGCACGCCCTGCGCGCGGCGGCGGCGCGCGACCTCGGCGGCCGGCAGGCCGGTGAGCTCGCCCAGCCGCTCGTCGGAGAAGCCCTTCTTCTTGAGCTCGAGCAGCGACTTGAAGTCGGTCGGCAGGCCGTCGCGGCGCAACTCGGCCTCGCGCCCCACCAGTTCGGCGATCTGGCGCAGGAACCACGGCTCGAACTTCGAGGCGTGCGCCACCTCCTCGACCGAAAGACCGTGGCGAAAGGCCTGGGCGATCACCAGGACGCGATCGGGTGTCGGCCGCGTGACGGCGGCGATCAGCGCCGCCTT
>JBPYDO010000344.1:0-5864 GCA_051985755.1 Reyranella sp.
ACATCGCCGGCACCGGCCGCGCCGCCCTCGACAAGCTGCGCAACGAGCGCTTCGACTGCATGGTGCTCGACCTGCGCCTACCCGACATGTCGGGCTTCGAGGTGCTCGAGGAGCTGCAGAAAGAAGAGGCGCTGGCCGACCTGCCGGTGGTGGTGTTCACCGGCCGCGACCTGACAGCCGACGAGGACGCCCAGCTCCACACCATGGCGCGCAGCATCGTCGTCAAGGGCGCCGCTTCGCCCGAGCGGCTGTTCGACGAGACCGCGCTTTTCCTGCATCAGGTCGCAGCCGACATGCCGCCCGACAAGCGCCGCATGCTGGAGCGCCTGCACGCTTCCGACGAGATGCTGGCCGGCCGCACCGTGCTGGTCGTCGACGACGACACGCGCAATATCTTTGCGCTGTCGAGCGCGCTCGAGCGGCGCGGCATGAACGTGCTCACGGCGACCACCGGGCAGGAGGCGATCGCCACGCTCGAGGCCTCGCCGCAGGTGGCGATCGTCCTGATGGATATCATGATGCCGGAAATGGACGGCTACGAGACAATGGCCCTGATCCGCGGCAAGCCCAACCTGCGACGCCTGCCGATCGTCGCGCTGACCGCCAAGGCGATGAAAGGCGATCGCGAGAAGTGCCTGGAGGCCGGCGCCTCGGACTATCTGGCCAAGCCGGTCAATACCGAGCAGCTGTTCAGCGCCCTTCGCCTCTGGCTGCACCGCTAACATGCCCAGCGAGGGACAGGCCGGCGCAGCCGCCATGGACAAGGTCAACATCCTCCTTGTCGATGATCAGCCCGCCAAGCTCCTCAGCTACGAGGTGATCCTGGGCGAATTGGGCGAGAACCTGATCAAGGCAAACACGCCTGACGAGGCGCTGGGGATCCTGCTAAAGAACGACGTGGCGGTGGTGCTGATCGACGTGGTGATGCCGCAGATCGACGGCTTCCAGCTCGCCGCCATGATCCGCGAGCATCCGCGCTTCCAGAAGCTCGCCATCATCTTCGTCTCCGGCGTGCAGATCGCCGACACCGATCACCTGCGCGGCTATGAAATCGGCGCTGTCGACTACGTGACCGTGCCCGTGGTGCCAGAAGTGCTGCGCGCCAAGGTCAAGGTCTTCGCCGAGCTCTACCGCAAGAACCGCCAGCTGGAGACGCTCAACGCCGAGCTCGAAGAGCGCGTCGCCAACCGCACGGCCGAGCTCGAGGCGCAAAAAGATCGGCTGCGCCAGAGCGAGGAGCATCGTTCGCTGGCCCTGTCGGCCGGCGACATGGGCGCGTGGCAGTACGACGTGCTCAGCGACCATCTCACGTGGGACGACGGCCTGTACCGCATCTATCACGTGGAACCGGGCAACTTCACGCCGACCGTGGAAAACGTGCTGAGCCTGCTCCATCCCGACGACGTGGACAAATATCCGCTGATCGGCGCCTTGAAGCAGGATGGCCTCCGCTACCAGGCGGAGTTCCGCGTGCGCGGCTCAGATTCGCAAATCCGCTGGTTCTTCGGCTCGGCCGCCATCTCGCGCGACAGCGAGGGCCGCGCGGTGCGCCTGAGCGGCGTCAGCGTCGACATCACCGACCGCAAGCGCGCCGAGGATCGCCAGCTGCTGCTTGCCCGTGAAGTCGACCATCGGGCCAAGAACACGCTCGCCGTCGTGCTGTCGGTGCTGCGCCTCACCAAGGCCCGCACGACGCCGGAGTTCGTCAAGGCCGTTGAAGGGCGCATCCATGCCCTGGCGGCAACGCACAACCTCCTGTCGCAGACCCGCTGGATCGGCGCCGAGCTGGGGCGCATCGTCGAGGAGGAGCTCGCCGCCTACCGCACCGATCACCGCGAGCGGATCGTGACCTCGGGGCCGAGCGCCATGTTGCTGCCCGCCACCGCGCAGGCGCTGGCGCTGGCGCTGCATGAGCTCGCGACCAACGCCGCCAAGTACGGCGCGCTGTCGGTCGAGGGCGGGCAGCTCCATCTGCGATGGACCATCGGCTCGGGTGGACTTGTCCTCGATTGGGTGGAGACCGGCGGCCCCCCTGTGGCCGAGCCGCAGTCCCTGGGCTTCGGCTTGACCATCGTGCGATCCAGCATCGAGGCGCAGTTCCGCGGCGGCGTGGACTTCGACTGGACGCCGGGCGGATTGCGCTGCCGGCTGTCGATCCCCAACGCCCAGATCGTGGGGTCCGGCCCGATCGAAAGAAAGCCGCCAGCGCCGTCGGGCAACGGCGCGAGCGATCCGCCGCTCAGCCTGCAGGGCCGACGCCTGCTGATGGTCGAGGACGAGTTCCTGATCGCCATGATGATCAAGAAGTTCCTCGAAGGCTTCGGGGCGACGGTGCTGGGTCCCTGCTCCCGCCTCGCCGACGCGATCGCGATCGCCAAGGACGAGCCTTTCGACGGCGCCCTGGTCGACCTCAACCTCGCCGGCAAGCCGGCCGATCCGCTGGCCGACCTCTTGGTGGCGCGCGGCGTGCCCTTCGCCTTCGTCACCGGCTATCAGCGCGAAAGCATCGACCGGCGCTACGCCAACATCCCGGTGCTGCAGAAGCCGATCGAACCCGATCTTCTCGAGCGCACTCTGGTCGCCATGTTGGCCGAGCCGCGCGTGCTGCGGACGGCCGAAGCCGACTAGAGCAGCGTCCCAACCCAGCAGACAGCCAAAAGCCCGACCGCTCCTGGTGGAACGGCCGGGCCTTGTTGGTTGTGTACGCTGGCTAGCTGCTAGTGGCGGCTGTCGATCGCCCTGCCACCAGGCGGGGTCACTGGCGGAGCGATGACGCAGCCCTTGGCATTCAGCCGATCGCCACGGCTGTCATAGTGGAAGCCGTATTCGTCGGTGATCGACGACTGGTGGCCGCATGATCCGGCGCCCATCGCCTGCTGGGTGTCACGCTGCGCGGGGTAGGTGGGGCTTGAACCCATCGTCGTCTGGGCCTGGGCCAGTCCGCCAACACCGAGCAGGGCAAGCGTCAGGAAAGCCAAACGCATCTTCATGTTGTCCTCCTGCACAAAAATGACTGTCCACGCAACGTGGCCCGCCCCCGAATGTTGCCCGGCCGCGAAAAAAACCGGAACCGGGCACGATCCTGCCCCTTTGCTGTCGCAAAAGCCGGGTCAAGACGGCAACCGGCCCGAAAAACATGACGTTCCTTCCATGACACCCACGGAGGGAGCAGCCATGAACCAGGACCGGAACCCAAAGCAGAATCCGTCGCGGCGCGAGCAGCAACAGCGCCAGAACCAGCAACCTCGCCGCAAGCCCGGCGCGCCCGAACAGGCACCGGCAGACAACCCGGAGGAACCGAGTCCCGCTTATCGCGGTGGCGACGAGGACGGTGCTCACTCGTAACCTCGAGGGCGAGTGAGCCGAGGAATGCCCGCCTGGGACGTGCCCGGGCGGGCATTTCTTTTGCCCTCATACGAGATGCGACTGTGCCCGCGGTAACTCGGTAACGATGCTTTGCTTGTGAGAGGAGCCGGCGATTTGCCATGATGGCGCAACTGTTGGGAGAACAGAGGCCATGACAATCGAGGCAATCGGCACGACGTGGGCGCCACGTCTTCTCAGCATCCTGCGCATCATGACAGGCCTCTTGCTGCTCGGGCATGGCGTGGCCAAGCATCTCAAATTTCCGGTCGCGCCGCAGTACGCCAAGCTCGCCCCCATGTCGATGCCTGGCATCGCCGGCTACTTCGAGTTGATCGGCGGCGCCCTGCTGCTGGTCGGCCTGTTCTCGCGCCCCGTCGCCTTCATCCTGTCGGGCATGTGCGCGGTCGGCTACTTCCTGGTCCATGCGCCGAGGTCCTTCTATCCGATCCTGAACGGCGGCGAGACGATCACACTGTACTGCTTCGTCCTGCTATACCTCGCTGCAGCCGGTCCTGGCCCGTGGAGCGTCGACGCCACCATGGGCAGAAAGTAGTCGCGATGGCGCTCAAGAAGGTCGCGCTCGAAATCGGCATGGGCACCGACATCCGCGGCGCCGACTACACCAAGGCGGCGGTGCGGGCCCTGCGCGATGCCTTGTGGCACAACTCGCTGACGGTTGCCTCGGCGGTCGGCCAGTCGAGCGACGACATGCAGGTCGAGGTGCTGATCGGCGTGCCGCAACCCGACAAGGTCGACAAGGCCGAGGTGCTGAAGGTTCTGCCGCATGGCAGCGGCACGGTACGGGTGATCGAAGGCGGCCTCGAGATCGCCAACGAGGCCGGCAGCGACAAGACGGTGATCGCCCAGGCGGCGGCCATCGTCCGGCTCGATCTCTGAGCAGGCCCGCCATGGCGAACAAGCGCGTGATCCTCGAGCTCGGCAGCGGCAACGACCTGCATGGCGGCGACTACACCAAGGCTGCCCTGCGCGCGGTGCAGGATGCCCTGCACCATTCCTCGCTCACCATGCTGCGGGCGCTCAAGATCGATCCCAAGACCAGCATGTTCGTGAATGTCACGATCGGCGTGCAGCAGCCGGCAAAGGTCGATCTCGAGAAGGTGAAGGCCTCGCTGCCGCACGGCATCGTCAGCGTCAAGGCAGTCAAGGGCGGCCTCGACGTCCTCGATCCGGAGCATGGCGATCCGGCGGTGATCGCAAGTGCGGCGATCGAGGTCCGGCTCGAGTTGCCGTGATGCTGCTCTACGGGTCCTTGGCCACTCCAGGCGGCCTCTTCAGGCAGAACGACGCGCCAGGAAAACCAGGCCGAAGCCCACGACGATTGCCGCAATACCGGCGATCGTCGGCACCCGGATCGTATGCTGTTCTACCGTCGTCACCTTCAGCGGACCGGCATCGAGCACTGTCTTGCGCTCTGTGAAGGGGATGTGCACCGCTGCGAGGCCGACGATTCCGGCGACGATGAGGACCACGCCCAGGATCGCGAGGGGCTTCATGCCCTCGCAAACGCCGGATGCTTCCTAAGGTTCCTCGGATCGCACCAGGTACCACTTGCGGACGGCGACCGCCGCCCAGATCGCTTCGACGATGCCGAATGGCCACGCCCCCTGGAGGAATCCGTAGACCGACCCCATCAGGCAGGCCGCCGCGAAGGCGAGCGTGAACCACGCGCTGCGTTGCTCCAGGGCATAGAACACCAGCATCGCCGTGACGGCGAGCAGGCCGAAGGCGGTGAGCGAATCCAAGGCCGCGACTTAGGCCTGCACCAGAAGCCTGCAGCCCTGCTCGATGGCGGCCTTGGCACGCTCGCCCAAGTCGGCATCGGACGCGCTGCTCACCGGATGTTCGATCGTGGCGAATTCATAGCCCGGCATGCCGAGCGCCTTGCCCATCGTCTCGGCGGCACTCGCGAACCGCGTGGTCATGACGCCCACGGCGGGAACCCCCTGGCGTTCGGCGGTGACGGCGTCGTGCAGACTGCACGATGAGCAGCTGCCTCAATCCCCGATGCCGGAGATCACCGCATCCCACTGCTTGATTTCATCGACGATGTGCTTGTCGGCCGGCGCGCTGTAATTGGTCTTGGTGCGGCTCACGACCTTGGCGACGCCATATTGCTCGCGCAACAGGCGGTCGAGATGGGCGAAGAAGCCCTTGGTGCCCACCTTGCCGTTGGAGATGAAGCCCACCGTCTTGCCTCTCAGCGTATCGAGCCGCGGCGCCTTCTGGCCGCGCGGCGGCGCCTTTTCCGGCGTGGGGTCGAGAACTCGGAATGTCATGGCCCTACTCCTTACGATTTGGGCGGCTCGCAGTCCACGCAGGCGCCGATCGGCAGGGTGACGGCTCGGCTCTTGTTGCCGAGCCAGGGCGGGATCACGGCACCGAAGCCGCCGGCCGGACCTCCGGCGGCGATCACCAGCAGGTGGTCGGGCGATGCCAGCGCCGGGTAGACCCTGTCGCCCTTGTCCTTCACCACCGAG
>JBPYDO010000345.1:0-32921 GCA_051985755.1 Reyranella sp.
GCCAACGTGTCACAGCACCTGAAGCACCTGCGGCTGGGCGGCTTCGTGCAGGCGCGCCGCGACGGCAAGCGGGTGCTCTACAGCCTGGCCGACGGCCCGATCCTGTCGCTGCTCGCGGCGCTCAGGGCCTATGCCGAACGCAATCGCGCCGAGGTGGGCAAGATCGTCTCGGATTATTTCCATCGCCTCGATGAACTGGAGCCGGTCTCGCGCAAGGAACTGGCGCGGCGCCTGAAGGCGGGCAGCGTTGTGGTTCTCGACGTCAGGCCGGAAGACGAATTCGAGCTCGGCCACGTGCCGGGTGCCGTCAACATCCCGGTGGACGAGCTGAAGCGCCGGCTCGCCGAGCTCCCGAAGAATCAGGAAATCGTCGCCTACTGTCGCGGCCCCTACTGCGTCTTTTCGTTCGAGGCGGTTGCGCTCCTGCGAGCGCGAGGATTCAAGGTGCGCCGCCTGGAGGACGGCTTTCCCGAATGGAAAGCGGCCGGCCTGCCGCTCGTTCATTCGGCCTGATCGGGCGCTGCTCAAGTCGATTTGGCGGCTTTGGCCGCTCCCTCAGGAAAATCAATAGTTTGGGAGAGAGCGCGCCGAAGCGTTGGCGTGGCTTTCTCACTGTGAAGAATTAGTTGAAACACGAGTTCGTTCGAAAGCCCGCGCCGCCAAGCGCATATTCATCGCGGCCGCAGTTTGGCCTGACCGGAGGTGCGTGCGTGCGTTGGGGCTATGCTTTCTTTTTCGTGCTGACGCTATGGATGGGCCTCGTGCAGACCGTCCTCAAGGACGATCCGCCCCAGTGGAAAACCTGGGAGATGCCCCGTTAGCGGTGGTGTAAGCCGCGCGCCCCGCTGCGCCGTCCCGTCTACAGTCCGCAGTCGCGATTGATCTCGCTGCCGTTGATCTTCGTGTGACACAGCATGGAGTCGCCGAAATCGGCTTCCGTGATCGGATGCCCATTGAATTGGCTGTCGCTGAACACCGCCTCGGTGAAATCGGTACGGCTCCATTCTCCGAGCGGGTTCTTGTAGCGGCCTTCCACCTTCGCCTGCTCGAACGCGACCGCGTTGAAAATCGTCCCACGGAAGGAGCCGCCCATGATCGCGACCTTGGCCAGGGTCGCGCGTGACATGTCGGCATCGCGAAAATCGCAGTTCCTCAGGAGCGCATTCTCGATCCGCGCGTCTTGCATTTCCGAATTGGCGAAACTGACACCTAGTATTTCCAGCCGAGCTTCGCCGCTGCTCCGGATATGCACCTCTTTCATCTTCGCCCAGTCGAAGGCGACGCGCCTCAACTCGGCGACTTGGAAGAGGGCCCTGCTGAGGTCGGTTCGCCGATCCAGCGGACAGCTCTCGCTGAACAGCGACCAAAGGGGGAAATGGCAGCCGAAATTGGCGCCCACAAGCCGCACGTCGACGAATTGTGCCCCGCTGAACAGGCCGCCGCGCAGGTCGGTGTCGGTGAGGTCGGCGCCGGTAAGATCGAGGCCGTTCAAGGGGAAATGGTCTGCGACCAGCTCGGGGATCGTCACGCGCCAAATGCCCTTGCTGCCGATCAGGCGCGCGTTGGCGATGACCTGAAGGGCCTGATAATCGACCGCCCTCTCGCGATCGCCTGACTCGAGGACATAGGTCGCCGTCGCCAGAATGACACCGACGCCGGCGCCGATATTGCCGACATTCACGATCCACTGGCCGAGCGATTGGCGAAGGCCCTCGAACCTTCGAATAAAGGGCCATCGGCGCAGGACAGATCGCCCGAACCGACCTTTCGGGGTTTCCGCCTGGCCCGGCGCCTCGTTCATTCCTCCCCCTTCGGCGGCGCTGCTTCGCTAGTCGCGCCTCTGCTCATAATAGCTGGCCAGCGCCCCCAGCGCTGCCGCGCTATCCCCTTTGAACGTGGGTCCGTGCATCAACGCGATGGTCGTCGGCCTGAGCGCCGCCAGCCGGCGCAGGGTCGGCCCGGCCTGCGGCGTCGCCGGCATGAAGGGCACGGCCTTCTCGGTGGCTATGGCGGGCGCCACGATGTCGGCGGTTGTGGTCACGGGGCAGGCGCCGGCCTGGGTGAACAAATCACTGCTGAACAGCGTACCCGTCGTCTCCTCGTAGACTAGGCCCGCATCCCAATTGTGCGGCACGTGCGGCGTGTCGAGCCAGCGTACGCGCTTGCCGCCAAGATCGATCGTCTCGTCATTCTTCAGCACGCGCGGCTTGCGGTCGGCCATGTCGGTCAGCCAGATGTTGCAACCGACCTGGCCGTGCGCCGGCGTCGCGTTGGGCGCGGCGGCCAGCCAGAGGTTGAGCGCACCCGATTCGTCGGCCTCGACATGGCTGCAGGTCGTCCAGCGCAGCCTGTCGAGCGGGATCACGCTCCTCACCGCCTCGGAGATCAGTGGAAAGAGCGCGCGCTGGCCGTAGTGGAACAGCAGCGGCTGGTCGGCAACGATCAGGAACTGGTTGAAGGTGAATCCCGCCGGCCCGACCTGCGGCACGAAGGTCGAGAGGCGATAGATCCGGTCAGCGATCTCGGCGACTTCGGTCTTCATGGCTCAAGGACCCCGATTGTGCGGACCGAAGGCGTCGCGAGCGACGAACGCCTCCGACCTTGCGCGTTTACTTGACGGGCATGACAGTTTCGGCTGCCTTGATGATGTTGTCGTCGCGGTGCGCATTGCAATAGGTGCTGAGATTCTTGGCGTCCTTCACCGTCTTTTCGGCGTAAAGGATCGGCGGCGCGTTTTCCTTCGTGTAGTAGCCTTCGAGCCAGGCGAGGACGATGCCAATCTGATCCTTGGGCGACGAAATGAAATCGCTGCACTTGATCTTCGACATATCCATGTCTTGCGAGAACGCCGGCGTGGCGACCAGCAAGCTCACGGCAGCAATGACGGCAGACTTCGTAATCATTCGACTCCCCCTTGTTTGCAGGGCGTCAATACTACGGCGTGAGTGCTTCCACTAGGGTTGCATTGAAAGCGTCAGCCGCCTCGTAGGCCACCCAGTGGCCGGCGCCGGGGATGACGTGCATCCGAAAGTCCGGCTGGATGCCGCGGAAGATGTCGATGCGCTCCTGGATATACGGATAGGTGCTCGAATCGAATTCGCCCCAGATGCCGGAGAGCGGCGTCTTCACTTGCGGCAACACCTTGCTGAGCGCGCCGGCGATGCTCATGTCGCGGCTGCGCGTCCTGGCGCGCGTGGTGTTCATGATCTGCATGTAGATTGCCACGCCGTCGACGTTCGCAGGCTCGTGCAACATCAGGAGCTCGAGGTTGCGTCGCGCCTCGGCGGCCAGCAGCGGACCTGGCATCTCAGGCAAGAGCTTGTGCAACGGTTCCGTGCGTTTGCGGCGGGCCTTCAGGCCGCCTGCGCCGACCAGCACGATGCGCCGGATGCGCTCAGGCATCAGGGTCGACAGATGCCCGGAGACCATGCCGCCGAAGGAAAAGCCGGTGATGGCGAACTGCCTGTCCTTCGGCAGCAGCGCCTCGATGGCTGTCTTGACGCATCGTGTGACCGACCAGCAGTCGCCCACATCGTCGGGTGGATCGCTGTCGCCCAGGCCGGGCAGGTCGGCGGCGTAGACCGTGTAGTGCTGCGACAACGGTACGACATTGCGGATCCAGTGGATCCACGAGCCGGAACCGCCGTGGAACAGCAGCAGCGTCGGCTTTCCCGAACCCTCGCCCCAGATGTGCCACATCATGCGGCCGCCGTTGCCCATCGGGAGACGGACGGCCTTGGATTGCCGGGCGATCGAGTCGATATGTTCGAGGGCGGTGCGGCCGTCGGGCATCAGCGGGACGGCGGAATAGTCGAGCTTCATTCCACTTCACTACCTTGCAAGGGCACGCATCACGCATTCGACGAAGCCCGCCACCTTGCGGCGCTCGATCCAGCGCAGCACCGCGACGAGATCGTTGTCGGGATCGATCCATATGATGTGGGCGCCCCAGCCGAAGGCGAAGAAGCTGCGCTCCGATGCGGCCGCGAATTGATTCTTTTTGGTGTTGAGCCACCACATCAGGCCGTAGAAGGGCGCGACGGGGCAGGGCTTTGCCAGCTCGTCAGTCCAGCCCTTGGGCAGGATCTGCTTGCCCTGCCAGGCGCCGCCCTGCGCGACCAGGAGACCGGTGAGGGCGAGGTCGCGCGCCGGGATGACGATGCCGCCGCCCCAATGGCCGCCGCCCGGCACCGACACCATCGGCTTGCCGGCGATGGTCACCGTCGAGTTGCGGTAGCCCTCCCAGCGCCAGCTGGCCGAGGCGCCAATCGGATCCATGATGCGGCGCTTCAGCACCGACGGCAGCGGCTCCTTGAAGAGCTGCAGCAGCGACAGCGACAGCCGGTTCACGCGCACGTCGTTGTATTCATAGAAAGTGCCGGGCTTCCTGAGAGCACGCGGCGTGCCCTTGGGCTTGTCGGTGGCCGCCAGCCCGACCACGCGATGGTGGTCGATGCGATCCTCCTTGTCGAACAAGGTGCCTTGCCATTCGCTGGTCTGGGTGAGCAGGTGGCGCCAGGTGATGTCCCTGTTCTGTGCGCTCGCGAAGCCGTCGTCCGATGCAGTCGCGGCCACCTTGTCGTCGAGGCTCTTGATCAGGCCATCGCCCACCGCCAGGCCGGCAAGCAGCGCGAGGTAGCTCTTGGCGATGCTGAAGGTCATGTCGGCGCGCGTCGTGTCGCCCCATTCGGCCAACAGCTTGCCGCCGCGATAGATCAGGCCGGACGGCCCGCCGCGCGGCGCCACCGGTCCCAGTACCTCGTTGTCGGGCGGCTTCTCGAGCGAGTCGTAGGTCATCACGAACTGCCCGTCTGGCATTTTCATGCTGGCCGGCCATTTCGATTCCGACGCCAGGGCAAAGGCGATGGCCTCTTTGAATGGGGTCATGCACGCAATCAACATTGGAGGCAGCCTAGGAGCAAGCGTAGAAACGCGCATGTCCCAGCCGACGACCCTGTCGCTGCGCCGTCCCGATGACTGGCATGTCCATCTGCGTGACGGGCCAATGCTGGCGGCGTGTGCCGTCCATACGGCACGCCAATTCGCACGCGGCATCATCATGCCCAACCTCGTGCCGCCGGTGACCAAAGTCGCCGAGGCGGCGGCCTATCGCGATCGCATTCGCAGAGCGGTACCGGCCGAGTTGAAGTTCCAGCCCTTGATGACTTGCTACCTGACCGACGACGCCGATCCCGCCGAGCTTTCCCGCGGCAAGCAGGACAATGTCTGGATTGCCGCCAAGCTCTATCCCGCGCACGCCACCACCAACTCGGCGCACGGCGTCACTTCCGTCGATCGCATCGCTCGCGGCCTCGAAGCGATGGAGAGGGCCGGGATGCCGCTCCTGGTCCATGGCGAGGTGACCGACAGCGACGTCGACATCTTCGACCGCGAGGCAGTGTTTCTGGACAAGGTGCTGACGCCGCTGATGCAACGTCATGCGGGCCTGAAGATCGTGCTGGAGCACATCACGACCAAGGAAGGCGTGGCCTTCGTCGAGGCGCATCCGGGCCGCCTGGGCGGCACCATCACGCCACACCACCTGAGCTTCAACCGCAATGCGATCTTCAAAGGCGGCATCCGTCCGCACTTCTATTGCCTGCCGATCGCCAAGCGCGAGGAGCACCGCCTGGCGCTGCGGCGCGCCGCAACCACCGGCCATGCCTCGTTCTTCCTCGGCACCGACACCGCACCGCACATCGCCGACACCAAGGAATGCGCCTGCGGCTGCGCCGGCATCTTCAACGCGCCGGTGGCGATGCAGGTCTATGCCCAGGTGTTCATGGAGGAGAATGCACTCGACAAGCTCGAGGCCTTCGCCTCGCTGAACGGCCCTCGCTTTTACGGGCTGCCAGCCAACGAGGAGCGCATCGTCCTGCAGGCGAAACCGCTCGAGGCGCCGGAGCGCATCGACGTCCCAGGCTCCAACAAGACCGTCGCCGTATTTCGGCCTGATACGCCGGTGGGCTGGAGCTTCTGACCGCCCTCGGCTTCGGCTCGGGATGACACGGCTTTAGCGTGTCTCTATATCGTCGATCATGAGCAAGAAACGCATCCCGGCCGGCGCAGTCGTGCGCGGCAAAGACAAGGGATATGTCCACAGCGACCTGAAGCCGGGCTCCCTCAAACCTGGGCAGGAACGGCCCGTCGATACGTTCGAGCAGAAGTATCCCTACCTGCGGCCGCGCGATGCGGCGACGCTGATCCTGGTGCGCCAGCGCGGCAAGATCCCCGAGGTGCTGCTGGGTTGCCGCGATGCCAAGCACGCCTTCATGCCCAACCGCTACGTCTTCCCCGGCGGCCGCGTCGACAAGGACGACGCTCGCGTGCCGATCGCCACGCCGCTCGATCGTCACGTCAAGGCGCGGTTGCAGAGGGCGGCGACGCCCAGGCGCGCCCAGGCGCTCGGAGTCGCGGCGGTGCGCGAGACCTTCGAAGAGACCGGCCTGATGCTCGCCAAGCCGCTCACGAACGGCGCGCCACCGGAAGACTTCGGCCCGCACTGGAAGGGCTTTCTCGACAAGGGCATGGCGCCGGCGCTCGACTGCCTCGACCTGATCGCGCGCGCCGTGACGCCGCCCGGCCGGCCGCGCCGCTTCAATGCACGCTTCTTCATGGCGCGTGCCGAGGATGCGCTGGGCGAGATCCGGCATTCGAGCGAGATGGGCGACATCCGCTGGGTGCGGCTGGACGAGGCACGCGAGCTGCCGCTGCCCACCATCACCGGCTTGATCCTGGGCGAGATCGGCCGGCTGGTGAAGGAGCCGCCCGACCGCAGCAGGCAGCGCAAGATCCCGCTCTTCATCACGGTGCATCGCAGGCACCTGATGATCGAGGAGTAGCGGCATGGAGCGCCCTATCGGTTTCACCCCGGCCCCTTCCCAGGGGACTACCGATAGCGCGCCGCTGACCGCCCGGCCGAGCCTGCCGCCGCGCGGCGGCGTGCGCTTGCGCGCCTTGGTGCTGATCCGCTGGGCCGCTGTCGCGGGCCAGCTGTTCACCGCCGCCACCGTCCATTGGGGGCTGGGCTTCGAGCTGCCGCTGCTGGCGGTCGGCGGCACGATCGCGCTCTCGGCCCTGCTTAATCTCGCGGTCAGCCTCGGCCGGCCGGCCTCGGCGCGCATCGACGATCGCGAGGCCACGATCTTCCTCGCCTTCGACATCCTGCAGCTCGCCGTGCTGCTCTATCTCACCGGCGGCCTGATCAACCCCTTCTCGCTTCTCCTGCTGGCGCCGGTCGCGATCGGCGCCACCATCCTGTCGCTCGCCAGCAACGTGGCGCTGTCGCTGCTCACCATCATCAGCATCGGCGTGCTCGCCGTGTGGCATCGGCCATTGCCGTGGAGCGGGCCGGCGCCGGAGCTGCACGAGATCTACCAGGCCGGCGTATGGACCGGGCTTGCCCTCACGACGCTCCTGATCAGCCTCTATGGTTGGCGGCTCGCGGAAGAGGCGCGCCAGATGAGCGACGCGCTCGCCGCAGCCCAGGCAGCGCTCGCCCAGGAGCAGCGGCTGTCGGCCCTGGGCGCGCTCGCCGCCGCGGCGGCGCACGAGCTCGGCTCGCCACTGTCGACCATCGCGGTGATCGCGAAGGAGATGCAGCGCGAGGTCGTGGCCGACGATCCCCTGCGCGAGGACATCGAGCTGCTGGCCGCCGAATCCGATCGCTGCCGCTCGATCCTGGCGCGCCTGTCGGTCGATCCGACGCAGGACGTATCCGACGCCTACACCCTGGTGCCGCTGCCGGCTTTGATCGAGGCGGCGGCGCAGCACTATCAGCGCGAGGGCGTCGACGTCACCTTCGAAGCCGGCCCGCTTGGCGAGGGCCCGCCCAGGACCGCGCCGGTTCAGGTGCGCAGCCCCGAGATCATGCAGGGCATCGGAAACATCGTGCAGAACGCCGTGTCCTTTGCCCGCAAGGAAGTTCACATCGCGACGCGCTGGACCACAGAGTGGTCGGAAGTGCGGGTGTCGGACGACGGGCCGGGCTTCTCCGAGGCGCTGCTCGACGAACTCGGCACGCCCTTCATTTCGACCCGCCAGGGCGTCGAAGGCCACATGGGACTGGGTGTTTTCATCGCCAGAACTTTGCTCGAACGCACCGGCGCCTCGGTCGGTTTCGGCAATCGCGGCGGCGACGTCGGCGGGGCGGCCGTCGTGGTGCGCTGGCCAAACCCGGTCTTCAAGGCTACATAGCGCCGAAAGTCGAAGGAGTCGCCATGAGCCAGGAGACAGGTGTCAACCGCCCCGTGTCGCCCGTCATCGCCGGCACGACCAACGTCAAGGACCGCACGCTGCTGATCGCCGACGACGATGCGGCGTTCCGCAACCGCATTGCGCGCGCGCTCGAGTTGCGCGGCTTCGTCGTGACCGCCGTCGGCTCCGTCGCCGAGGCGCTGGCGCAGACCGCCAAGCCTCCGGCGTTCGCCGTGCTCGACCTCCGGTTGGGTGACGGCAATGGTCTGGAGCTGGTGGGCCCGCTGCGCCAGGCGCGGCCCGACATCCGCATCGTCGTGCTGACCGGCTACGGCAATATCGCGACCGCGGTCGCCGCCGTGAAGGAGGGCGCCGTCGACTACCTCGCCAAGCCCGCCGACGCCGATGCGATCGAGCAGGCGCTGACCGCGCACGGCCGCAAGCTGCCGCCGCCGCCTTCCAATCCGATGTCGGCCGACCGCGTGCGCTGGGAGCACATCCAGCGCGTGTTCGAGCAGTGCGACCGCAACGTCTCCGAGACCGCGCGCCGCCTCAACATGCACCGCCGCACCCTGCAGCGCATTTTAGGCAAGCACGCGCCGCGCGAGCACTGACAAGAAGCGCGACCGCGATCGCCCTTCTTGTCATCCTGAGCGAAGCGAAGGATCTCATTGCGCCAACAACGCGAAGACCGTTCGCGTGCAATCGCCATGGGATCCTTCGCTGCGCTCAGGATGACAAGTCACGCCACTTTGGCGGCGTGACTTGTCACGCCTTCCTAGTCTGCGCGTTCCAGTAGCGTTCGAGGTTGGCGATCAGCGCCGGGCTGAAATGGCACCACGCCTGCTCGCGGGCATAAACCGCCATGTAGCGGCGGAAGGTGTCGAGCGATTCGAGCCCGACCCTCAGCGCCCTGCGGTTGCCCGTTGCGCCGACCACGCCTGAGCTCGTGATGCGCTCGACCACTTCCAGGATGGTGCGATCGAGGTCGCCCGGCGGCACGACCTCGTCGCAGATCATGCGGCCGACGTCGGAATCGCAGTCGATGCGGCGCTCATACATGATGGCCTGGCGGGCGATGCGGTCGCCGACGAAGCGCGGCAGGCGGAGGTTGGAGACGCCGGGAATGATGCCTTCCTTGCGCGCCGGCAGGGTCATATAGGCATCGCTGGCGGCGACGTTGAAGTCGGTGGCCAGCACGATCTGGCAACCGCCCCCGATGGCAAACGAGTCGATCGCGGCGATCCACAGCTTCTCGATCGAATCGCCGGACACCTCGTCCGGCGTCACCTCGGGCCGCGCCACGCCGCGGAACATCTTGTTCACGAAACCCGCTTCGCGGACCAGGAACCACAGATATGGGATCTTGCCGTAGTAGATGTGCGTGAGATTGATGCCGGCATTGAACACGCGCCGGCCGGCATACTTGCCTTCCGGCACGACATCGCCGCGCAGCACCGCGATACGGGTCTCGGGATCGAGCAGACAGACATCGGCGCCGATCTCGGTCGCCGGCTGGGTGGAATTGTCCTCGGCATTGAGAAAGCGCTTGTTGGCGAGCAGCAGCACTGCCGCCTTGCCCTGGCGCTCGACCTTGGCGAAGCCGAGATCGAGCTGGCCGTCGCGCCTGAACTTCGCGAGCGCTTCGGCCGATTCCTCGCGTGGCAGCAGCATGGCGTGACAGAGATGCAGGCCGCAGTCGGGATCGGCGAAGAACTGGTTGAACAGGATGCCCTGGTCGACCTCGCAGCCGTCCTTCTCGGACTGCTTGAGCTCGGCTTCCAATGAGACTTCGGCGCGGGTCGGCACCAGGCCTGGCACCAGGCTCGCCGCCTCGTGGGCGAGCCACTCGATGCGACGAAACTTGCGCCTGTTGTCGGTCAGGCGGTCATACACCTCGCGGGCATGAACGCGCAGGAAGGCAAAGCGCGTCTCGCGCGCCGCCTGCTTCAGCGCCTCGGCCGCTTCGTTCTGGGCCGCATCGCGCTTGGGCTTGGCGGGCAGCCGGGCCAGCCGTTCGCGGGCAGCACGCCAATAGGCGGAGAAGGCCGCGACGTCGGCCGCGAAATTGCCGCCGGCGGTGACCGGCTGTGCTGCGACCGTGTCCATGCCTACGCTTCCTGTCCCGGACGCTGGAGAAATGGAGCGGGCGACGGGATTTGAACCCGCGACCTACGGCTTGGGAAGCCGACGCTCTACCCCTGAGATACACCCGCGCGGGCGCCATTCTAATCATTCTCCTCTCCTTCGCTAGGGGGAGAGGAATATGATCGGTCAATGCTCGATGAGATCCTGACGGCCGAAGAACGTGCTGTCATCGCCCGCGCGCGCGCCTTCGCCGAGCAGCATGTGGGGCCGCATGCGGCAGGCTGGGAATGGGATCGCCGCTATCCGCTCGAGACCATAAAGGCGGCGTGCGCGGCCGGGCTCAATACCATCGAGCTACCGAAGGACAAGGGCGGGCTGGGGCTCTCCTTTTCCTGCAAGCTGCGCGCCTTCGAGGAGATCGCGCGCCACGACTTCGCTTTCGCCTTTGCGCTGATCAACCACCATAACGCGCTGGTGCGCTTCGCCCGCGACGCCCAGCCGGCGTTGCAGGCGCGCCTCTTGTCCAAAATGATCGCGGGCGAGGTGATCGGCTGTGCGGGCTTGAGTGAACCCGGCGTCGGCAGCGACTTCTCGAGTCTCGAGATGACAGCGGAACGCGCGGCGGGCGGCTGGAAGCTGAACGGCGCTAAAGCGTGGATCACCAATGCCGCCGTCGCGGGCTTCTCCTTCGTCTATGCCCAGACCGACAAGGCGCAGGGCTGGCGCGGCATCGCCTGCTTCGCGATCGAGGCCGACCGTCCGGGCTTTCACCGCGAGAAGCCGTTCGCGCTGCATGGCGGGCATGCGATCGGCGTCGGCGGCTTTCGCCTCAGCGACTACGTCGCCGCCGACGAGGCGGTGTTGCAGCTGCCCGGCCGGGCCTTCAAGGCGGCGCTCGCCGGCATCAACGGGGCGCGGACCTATGTCGCCGCCATGTGCTGCGGCATGCTGCAGGCCTCGCTCGAAACGGCGGTGCGCTACACGCAAGCCCGCAAGGCCTTCGGCCAGCCGGTCATCGAGCACCAGGGCGTCCGCTGGAAGCTCACGGATGCCGCGACTGACCTCGAGGCGGCGCGATTGCTGGCCTATCGCGCGGCGCGCCTGATCGACGAGGGCGGCGATGCGGTGCTGGCGGCGGCGCACGCCAAGAAGTTTGCGACCGAGATGGCATTGCGGCGTATTGCCGACTGCATCCAGGCGATGGGCGCCAATGGCCTGCGCGCCGAGTATCCGCTGGCTCGCCACCTCGCCTCAGCCAAGATCGCGGCCTACACCGACGGCTCGATCGAGATGATGAACGAGCGCATCGGCGCCGGCTTGCCGGCCGTGTTCGGCAAGCCAGCATGATCCTGTCGACCGTCGAGATGCATACCGGCGGTGAGCCGACGCGCATCGTCGTCGATGGCTGGCCGCGCTTTTCGGGCAAGACGCTGCTCGACAAGCGCCGTGAGGCTAGGGAGCGCTTCGATCACCTGCGGCGTGGGCTGATGCTGGAGCCGCGCGGGCATGACGGCATGTATGGCGCCCTGCTGGTCGAGCCCGACCACCCCGAGGCCGACCTCGCCGTGCTGTTCATGCACAACGAGGGCTACTCGACCATGTGCGGCCACGCCACCATTGCGCTCGCGCGCTGGGCGGTCGACAGCGGGCGCGTGAAAGGCCCGACCGTACGCTTGCAGTGCCCCTGCGGTCTGGTTGTCGCGAATGTCGCGCCGGATGGCAGCGTGCGCTTCGAGAGCGTGCCGTCCTTCGTCTACGGGTTCGATCGCCTGGCGCCGACCGCGACCTGGGGGCCGGTCACGGTCGACATCGCCTATGGGGGCGCGTTCTATGCCTTCCTGCCAGCCGACGCGATCGGCCTCGATCTCACGCGCTCGCCGATGCGAGCAATCGTCGATGCGGGCGAGGAGATCGCCACCGCTATCGCCAAGGCCGTGCCGATCGAGCACGCTCAAGAGCCGGACCTCGCCTTTCTCTATGGCACCATCTTCACCGATGGCGGCACAGGTGTCGTCGAGTCCAGCCGCAACATCTGCATCTTCGCCGGCCGCCAGGTCGACCGCAGTCCCACCGGCAGCGGCGTGTCGGCCCGCATGGCGCTGCAGGTCGCGCGCCATCAGGCGAAGATGGGTGAAGCGCGCCGGTTCGAGAGCTGCACCGGTGCCGTCTTCACCGGGAAAGCCTTACGTGAAGGGCCGCTTGTCGGCCCACGCAAATCAGTGATCGTGGAAGTCGGCGGCACGGCCCACCTCACCGGCGAGGCGAAATTCCGTCTCGCCGAAGACGATCCCCTGCGCGAGGGCTTTACCCTCGGTCTCTAGCTGTTGTGCGCGCGGCGCAGCGCCTGGTCGAGATCGTCGTACAGGTCACCGGTATCCTCCATGCCGACCGACAGCCGCAGAAGGTCGGGTGGGCAGGGGGTACCAGGGCCCTCGATGCTGGCGCGATGCTCGATCAGGCTTTCGACGCCGCCCAGCGACGTGGCGCGCTTCCAGAGCTCGACCCGCGCCGCCGTGGCAATCGCCAGCCGCTCGCCACCCTTCACCCGGATCGACAGCATGCCGCCGAAGCCGCCCTTCATCTGCTTCTTTGCCACGGCGTGTCCGGCGAAGGACGGCAGGCCGGGATAGAGCACCTCCTCGATCATCGGTTGACTGGCGAAGCGCTCGGCGAGCGCTTGCGCTGAGCGGCATGCCCACTGCACGCGCGGGAAGAGGGTGCGCATGCCGCGCATCAAAAGCCACGCCTCGGTCTGGCCCAGGATGGTGCCGAGCTGGGCGCGCAGCGTGCGCAGCTTGCCCCAATGTTCGTCGTCGCGCGCACCGACGAGGGCGCCCGCGATCAGATCGGAATGGCCGTTCAGGTACTTGGTGGCCGAGTGCATCACGATGTCGGCGCCGTGCTCGATCGGCCGCGTCAGTACCGGCGTCGCCACCGTGGAATCGACAGCCAGCTGGGCGCCGGCGCGATGGGCGATTTCGGCGGCGGCCGCGAGGTCGCTCAGGCACCAGGTGGGATTGGCCGGCGTCTCCAGCCAGACGAGCTTGGTGGCGCCGGGCCTGACGGCGCGGGCGATGGCGTCAGTGCGGTCGGCGTCGACGAACTCCACCTTGAGCCCCCAGTGACTGGCGAACCCGGTCAGCCAGTTGCGCAGCGACCAGTACATGACCTTGGGCGCCACGACATGATCGCCCGGCGACAGGGCCAGAAAGCAGGCGCTTGCCGCGCTCATTCCCGACGAAAAGACCAGCGCCTTGGCGCCTCCCTCCAGGGCGGCCAGGGTCGCCTCGGCCTGGTCGAAAGTAGGGTTGTCGGCGCGCGCATAGATGCGGCCGGAGCGAAAGGCGTTGTCCTCATCGCGAAGATAAGTGCTCGCCATATGGATGGGCGGCACGACCGCCTTGGTCACCGGGTCTATCCAGCCCATTGCCTGGGCGGCCAGCGAGGCGGCGGCGAAGTTTTTTTCAGTCATGGCAGGAGCTTACAGCTTTCTTACGGAAATTGGGGATGTTCGCACGATGCACGCCGTATGTACCCAAATTGGAGATATCTGCTTCTCAGTCGGGGGGCGGCGCGCCAATGTGGCAACGCATGGGTGAGCCAAGAGTAGGGGCATAAGAAGTCGATCTAGGGGACGAAGCATGACCGTCGAATCGTTGGCGCAGCCGCAAGCGCTGTCGTTAGGCCGGGGCGACCGAGTGGCTCGCACGCGCGAGGCCATCGTCTCCTCGACCTTGGCGCTCGCGATGGAAGGGGAAGGTGCCCCGATCGTTCGCGACATTGCCAAGCTGGCCGGGGTCTCCGCCCGCACCGTGTTCCAGCACTTCGCCGATACCGCCGAGCTCTACGTCGCCGTCCTGGCGCGCGCGCTCGGCTCGCCGCAGGGCGACGGCGCCCCGTCCAGCGCCTGGCCGCTCGACGAACGCATTGCCACGGCCGTGAGCAGCCGGGCTGGGCGCTACGAAAAGCTGCGGCCGATGTGGACCTTCGTCGAGACAGTGCGCCGGCGCTCGTCGGAGGCGGCCGAGAAGACCGGCGAGATCTACACCACCAATCGCGCCGAGCTGGCTCAGTCGTTTGGCCAGGAACTGACGGCGCTGTCCGGCGAGCGCCGCGAGCGGACCCTCAATGCGCTTGCCATGGCGCTGGCGCCGGAAAGCTGGATGGTGCTGCGCGAGCGCCTGGGACTGACGGTGGAGCAGGCGGGCGACGAATGGCGCTTCGTCGTCAAGGCGATCTTCAGCGACGGCGCCGGCCGCTAGGAAAGCAGGCGGCGGCCCAGCTCCTCGAGGGCCTTGTCCTTGAGACCGAGTTCGCGCAGATGGGCGAGCGTGTTGCCGAGATAATCGAGATTGCTGCCGGTCGCACCGCGTCCCTGCCGCACCAGCTTGGCCGACGTCGACATCGATAGCTTGCCGGCAAACTGCCGGTGCTTGCGGTCGGCAAGATAGACCAGCGCCGCGACGGTCCGGCCGTCCTTCAGGCGTATCGGACGGATGTCCTCTTCATAAACGCCGTCATTGTCGATCTCGCGCGTCCACAGATAGCGCCGCACGGCCTCGTATCCCTTGGCGGGAAGGCGATGGGCGAAGCCGCGGCAGGCGCCGCCCGGCAGCAGGCCGAGGATCAGGCCCGGCTTGGCCGGCGTGCCGCGATAGTGCTCGGAGTAGATGCAGAGCGCGCGATGCCATCCGTTCAATCGTGCCGCCACCGTCTCTGGCGTGGCAAAGCCCGGATTCCACATCAGCGAGCCGTAGGCGAACACCCATTTCGGCTTTGATGAGGGGGGCTTCGTCGCGCTCACTCTTGATGGAGATGGATCAGCGCGCGGCGGATCTCGCGGGTGCGGGAGAAAAGGTCGAACAGCTTGTCGCCTTCGCCCCACCGGATGGCGCGCTGCAGGTAGAAGAGGTCCTCCTGGAAGCGCTGCAGCACTTCCAGCACGGCCTCGCGGTTGTTCAGGAACACGTCGCGCCACATCGTGGGATCCGAGGCGGCGATGCGCGTGAAGTCGCGGAAGCCGCCGGCGGCGTACTTCAGCACCTCGCTGTTGAGGTGGCCGCCGAGATCGTCGGCGGTGCCGACGATCGAATAGGCGATGAGATGCGGCAGGTGAGAGGTGATGGCGAGGATGCGGTCGTGGTCGGCCGGATCGATCTTCTCGACCTGGCTGCCCAGCGCCTCCCAGAAGGCCCCGAGCTTCGTCACCGCCTTGGCGTCGCTGTTGGGCAGCGGCGTCAGGATGGTCCAGCGTCCCTTGAACAGGTCGAAGATCGCTGCTTCGGGGCCGGAATACTCGGTGCCGGCGACAGGATGGGCCGGCACGAAATGCACGCCCGCCGGCAGATGCGGCTGCATGGCCGCGATCACGGCCTGCTTGACCGAGCCCACGTCCGACACGATGCAGCCCGGCTTCAGCTTCGGCGCGATGGTCTTCGCCACCTCGCTGCAGGCGCCGACCGGCGTGCAGACGATCACCAGGTCGGCGTCGTCGCAGGCGGCCGCGAGGTCGGTGCCGCAGTGATCGGCGAGCTTGAGGCGATTGGCGGTCTTCGCCGTCTCGGCGCTGCGTGTCGCCGCCACGACCGATCGGGCGAGCTTGCGCCCGCGGACCTCGAGCGCGATCGAGCCGCCGATCAGGCCGATGCCGATCAGCGCGATCTTGCCGAACATCGGCAGTGGGTTGGGGGCAGCGCTCATTTTTCGGCGGCGACGAACCGGGCGAGCGACTTCTGCACGGCCTTCATCTCGCTCTCGGTGCCAATCGTGATGCGCAGGAACTCGGGCATGCCGTAGGCCCCGATCATGCGCGGGATCAGTCCGTCATTCATCAGCCATTCGTTGGCCTTGGCGGCGCGCTCCTTGGAGCCGAAGCCAACGGCGATGAAATTGGCCGCGCTGGGCAACGGCTTCAGCCCAAGTTTTGCCAGCTCGGTGGAGAGCCAGGGCAGCCAGATGTCGTTGTTGGCGCGGCTCGCGTCGGTATGGGCGATGTCCTCGAGCGCGGCGATGCCTGCCATCTGGGCCGCGTGATTGACGTTGAACGGCTGGCGCAGGCGGCTGATCACGTCGACGACGCCGGCCGGGCCGTACATCCAGCCGACGCGCAATCCGCCCAGGCCGTAGATCTTCGAGAGCGTGCGGGTCATCACCACATTCTCGGCCTGGTCGACCAGCTCGATGCCCGATTCGTAGTCGTTGCGGCTCACATACTCGGCGTAAGCCGCGTCGATCAGCAGCAGCACGTTCTTTGGCAACGCGGCGTGCAGTTTGCGCACCTCGTCGCGGGTGAGATAGCTGCCGGTCGGATTGTTCGGGTTGACGATCGCCACAACGCGGGTCCGGTCCGTTACCTTCGCCAGCATGGCATCGACGTCGGTGCGATAGTCCTTCTCCGGTGCCGCGATCGGCGTGGCGCCGACGCCCAAGGCATTGATCGGGTACATCAGGAAGCCGTGCTGACTGTACAGCAGTTCGTCGCCCGGCCCGCAGTAGGCACGTATCAAGAGATTGAGCAGCTCGTCCGAGCCGGCGCCGCACACGATGCGGTTGGCATCGAGACCGTAGCGCCGGCCGATCGCCGCGCGCAGCTGCTCGGCGCCGCCGTCGGGATAGCGGTACATCTCGGCGGCCGCCTTGGCGTAGGCCTCCATCGCCTTGGGCGAGGGCCCCAGCGCGCTCTCGTTGGACGAGAGCTTGGCGATCGGCTCCTTGCCGTCGACCGAGTCCTTGCCCGGGACGTAAGGCGCGATCTTCAGGATGCCCGGGCGCGGGGTGAGCGCGGTCATGCGAACTCCAAATTGCGTCGGTCAGGGCCGGACCGCTGCCGGCACGGCATAGGCGCCGAGCGCGGCCACCGAGCCGCGGTCCAACGCCAAAGCCGTCTCCAGCGCGCGCAGGCGCCTGTCGCTGTCGCGGACCACGCCGGGCAGCTCGACCAGATAGTGATGCACGCCGGCCACAACCTGGTCCAGCGCCGAGATGAAGGCGGGCAGGCCGGCCTTGGCGAGCGCCGCGGCGATGCGGTTGCGGCTGATGCCGGTCGGCGCCTCGAGCGCGATCAGGGCGCGGTCATCGCCGCTCTCCTCGGGCTCCATGCGGGCCAGCACGACGGCCGACATGCCGCGGGCACGGGCGTTGGGCATGGCGAGAAACGGCAGCCGCGCCACCACGTTGGGCAGGCTCGCCTCGCCGCTTGCAAGCAGCGGCCACCACGGCGCGGTGTCGGCTTCGATCGGCGCCGGCACGATGCCGATAGTCGTCGGGTGGCCGCGCACCTCGGCCAGCACCTGGCCCGGCGATTCGAAGGCGGTCATCGGGATCTGGCAGCCGAAATGGTCGCGCGCCAGGTCCCAGTAGCCGGGTTGGTCGGCCGGGCGGCAAATGGCGATGCGCAGCGCCGGAGTCTGCATCAAGGCGATGGCGCTCATCATCTCGCGCCACATGCGGAAGACGGCGGCGACAGGAAAGGCGCCGTCATGCTGGCTGAGGCGCTGACGCATGACCTGCGCCTCGCGACCCAGCCTGAGCGACAGGCCGCTGCTCGGCTTGGCGGCCAGGATGCGACCGACCAGCGAGGCGCGCCGCCGGATCAAGCCGTGCAGCTCGCCGTCGATGGCGTCTATTTCCTGGCGCAGTATCTCGAGGTCGGGCGCGTCCATAAGCCGGGTTACCAACTGCGGGCGAGGCGATACTACGCCAGGGCCTCGGGCGTAAAGGCAAAGTAACTCATGCCGATGGCGCTTGCGTCTTGCCCTCGTGGCCCTTATAGAGACGCACCGTGGAATTTGAGCCGACCGGCTTGCGGCCACGTTAAACCTCGCTAAAAGGTCGGAGAGCCCGAAAAGCCCCCGACCTTCCCGGTCGGGGGCTTTTCGTTGGCCGCTGCGCCGCTGCCCGGAGGGGCGCGCCGGCCGCAAGGGAGTCGGAGCGTGCAAGGGACGGCCGAGCTGTTGGATGACCTGACCGACGCCGAACGCAAGGCAATGGCGCGATGCCGCCATGCGGTGCTGGGCGTCAACCGGCCGCTCAGACTCGATTGCGGCGTCGATCTCGGGCCGTACCGCGTTGCCTACCAGACCTACGGCACGCTGAACGCCGAGAAGTCGAACGCCGTGCTGATTTGCCATGCGTTGACCGGCGATCAGTTCGTCGCCGAGCAGCATCCGGTGACCGGCAAGGAGGGCTGGTGGGAGAGCATGGTGGGGCCGGGCAAGGTGCTCGATCCGGCGCGCTACTTCATCATCTGTGCCAATGTGCTCGGCGGCTGCATGGGCACGACCGGACCGCTGGCGGCCGATCCCGCGACCGGCCAGCCGTGGAACCTGCGCTTTCCGGTCGTCACCGTCGCCGACATGGTGCGCGCCCAGGCGGCACTGCTCGACCATCTTGGCATCCCCGACCTGTTCTGCGTGATCGGCGGTTCGATGGGAGGCATGCAGGTGCTGGAATGGGCGGCCAGTTATCCCAAGCGCGTCTTCGCTGCCGTTCCGATCGCCTGCGCGGCGCGCCACTCGGCGCAGAACATCGCCTTCCACGAGGTCGGGCGGCAGGCGATCATGGCCGATCCCGAATGGAAGGGCGGCGACTATCGCCTGCACGGCACCGCGCCGGAGCGCGGGCTCGCGGTGGCGCGCATGACCGCGCACATCACTTATCTTTCGCAGGCCGCCCTGCAGCGCAAGTTCGGCCGCAACCTGCAGAACCGCGATGCGCTCGGCTTCGGCTTCGACGCCGATTTCCAGGTCGAGAGCTACCTGCGCCATCAGGGTTCGACCTTCGTCGACCGCTTCGACGCCAACAGCTACCTCTACATCACGCGCGCCATGGACTACTTCGACCTGGCCGACGCGCATGGCGGCGTGCTGGCCAACGCCTTTCGCGGCACGACGACCCGCTTCTGCTCGATCTCATTCACCAGCGACTGGCTGTTCCCGACGCCGGAGAACCGCGCGATCGTGCATGCGCTCAATGCGGTGGCGGCCAACGTCTCCTTCGTCGAGATCGAGAGCGACAAGGGGCACGACGCCTTCCTGCTCGACGAGCCCGAGATGTTCCGCACGCTCGCCGGCTTCCTGAAGGGCGCCGGGCTGGCGCGCGGGCTTGCGACATGAGCGTCACGGCGCCCATTCGCGTCGACCTGCAGCTGATCGCCGACATGGTCGAACCGGGCGGCCGCGCCCTCGATGTCGGCTGCGGCGACGGCTCGCTGCTCGCCTACCTGGTGAACTTCAAGCGCGTCGATGCGCGCGGCATGGAGCTCAGCCAGGCCGGCGTCAATGCCTGCGTCGCGGGCGGCCTGTCGGTGATCCAGGGCGACGCCGATACCGACCTGCGCGACTATCCCGACGACGCCTTCGACTACGTGATCCTGAGCCAGACGCTGCAGGCGACGCGCGAGCCGCGCGAGGTGCTGCGCCAGATGCTGCGCGTCGGCAAGCGGGCGATCGTGTCGTTCCCCAATTTCGCCCACTGGCAGGTGCGGCTGCGCCTGGTGTTCGGCGGCCGCATGCCCGAGACGCCGACGCTGCCTTACAAGTGGTACGACACGCCCAACATCCACCTGTGCAGCATCGACGACTTCCGCGCCCTCTGCCGCGACATGGGGGTGCGCATCGAACGCGCCATCGTGCTGGATCGCGGCAGCAAGCCCATCAACCTGCCGCCGCTTCTGGCCAATGTCCTAGGCGAGCAGGCGGTGTTCATGCTGCGTCGGGACTGAGGGTCGGCCGGTCAGAGCTTGGCGCGGATGGCGCTCTTGATGCCGCGGATCGATTCCTCGTCGCGCTTGTAGAAGGTCCATTGCTTGATGCGCTTGGAGGTGAGCAGGCCGGCCTGGGTCAGGACCCTGAGATGCTCGCTGACCGTCGGCTGGCTGACGCCGAGCTTCTCGGCGATCAGCACGCCGCACACACCGTCCTTGACCAGATCGCCGTCGACCTGCGGGCGGAAATGGCGCCTCGGCTCCTTCAGCCATTCGAGGATCTGCAGGCGGCGCTCGTTGGCCAGCGCCTTGAAGGCATCGGCAATAGGCATATTGCCAATTTGCTAATTACCGAATTATTGTCAATGCCCAACCACCAGAAGGCAGGGGACATGGTCCGGACTCCCGAACGCACCGTCGACCGCGCGGCGATCGCCGCCATCCACCCGCTGATCAAGCCGCATGTCAGGCGCACGCCGGTGGCCGAGGTGGCGGGGGCCGATTTCGATCTCGCGGGCCATTCGCTCAGCCTGAAGCTGGAATTCCTGCAGCATTCCGGCTCGTTCAAGGTGCGCGGCGCCTTCGTCAACCTTCTGGCGCGCCAGATTCCGGCGGCCGGCGTGGTGGCGGCGTCGGGCGGCAATCATGGGGCGGCGGTCGCGTATGCCGCGATGAAGCTCGGCCTGCCGGCCCGGATCTTCGTTCCCAGCAGCTCCTCTCCGGCCAAGATCAGCCGCATCAAGGGCTACGGCGCCACCCTGGTTGTCGGCGGCGATCTCTACGCCGATGCCCTCGCGGCGAGTGAGGCATGGGCGGCCGAGTCCGGCGCCCTGCAGGTGCATGCCTTCGACCAGGACGAGACGCTGCTTGGCCAGGGCACGCTGGCGCTCGAGCTCGAGGAACAGGCGCCGGCCATCGACACGCTGCTGGTGGCAGTGGGCGGCGGTGGGCTGATCGGAGGCATCGCCGCCTGGTACGCCGGCAAGGTCCGGATCGTCGGCGTCGAGCCCGAACTTGCGCCGACCCTTACGCGTGCCCGATCGGCCGGCCGGCCGGTCGACGCCGAGGCAGGCGGCATCGCCGCCGATTCACTGGCGCCACGTCGCGTCGGCGAGCGGGGGTTCCGCATTGCTTCCCGACATGTCGCGGAGGTGCTCCTTGTCGCCGACGACGACATTCGCCGCGCTCAGCAGCGGCTGTGGGACGTCCTGCGCGTCGTCGTCGAGCCGGGTGGTGCGGCGGCCTTTGCGGCCCTGCTCAGCGGCCGCTACCGGCCACGAGCGGGTGAGCGCATCGGGGTCGTGCTGTGCGGTGGCAACACTGTCGCCGTCGATTTCTCGCGTTAGTCGGCGCTGATCCGGCCGATGCGCGGCTTGGCTGCTGCGATCCAGTCCTTGGTGTCGAGCTCCATCGAACGGTCGAGGCGACCGGCATTGAAATAGAGCGTGTCGTTCTTGAGCAGGTCCTCGTCGACCACGATGGCAAGCTCGGGATTGAGGGCGAACGGCGGCACGGCCCCCATGGCGCAGCCGGTCAGCTGCTGTGCGGTGTCGGGCGAGGCGAAGCCGCACTTGCGCGCCTCGAGCACGTTGGCGACGGCGGCAAAGTCCAGCTTGCGATTGCCCGGCAGGACGGCGAGCACGTGGCGGCGTCCGCCACCGCCGCCGCGCAGGTCGAGCACCATCGCCTTGGCCGCCTGGTCGGGCCGATTGCCGCGGATGACGCTGATCTTTGACGAACGGCCCTCGGCCTCGTGCTCGATCACCCGGAACTCCGCCTTGGCCTCGCTCAGCAGCGCGACCAGCCTGTCGAAGACGTCAGCGGCCACGAACGACTTTCTCGGAGAGAAGTCGGAGCGCCTCGTCGAGCTTGGGCACCTTGCCGTCGGCCGGCGCAATGCCGGCATCGACGCTGCGCTTCAGGGTCTGCTCGGTGATCCTGGTCATCAACGGCTCGACTCCCGTCTCCTCGAGCGTGCGCGCCACCAGGCCCATCTCCTCCCAGCGCCGGTGGGCATGCACGACGTGGGTCTGCACCAGCGACGCCAGGTGTTCGCGGAAGTCGACCAGGTCGACATCGCTCAGGCACGCCAGCACCTCCTCGCGGATGCCCTGCCGCTCGGCCGTCACCAGGGCCTCGACGCCCAGCGCCTCGAGGCCCTTCATCAGTACGCTGCGCACCATCTTCACCGCCGACGCGCTGCCCGGCCTGATGCCCAGCAACTTGGCGTCGAAGCCGTTGGCGTTCATCCAGGCGACTGTCGCTTCGGCATCGGCGCCGGCGACCAGCATCGGCGCCTTGATGCCGTACTTGAAGAAGCCGCCCATGACGGCGATGTCGATGTAGTGGGCGCCGGCCGCCTCGATGGGGCTGCGATCCTCGTCCGCCATCTTGCCGGTGACGGTGCAGAGGTCGAGGAAGTGCGCGCCCTTCTTGAGCAGAGGCGCGGCGGCCGCAGCGGCTTCGAGTGCCTGCTCGCCTTGCACGGCGCAGATGACGAGGTCGGCGTCGGAGAGCGCCTTGGTGTAGCGATCGGAGATCGCCACGTCGAGCCGGCGGGCCTCCTTGCCGAGCGCCGTGCCGCGCGCATCCTTGTCGAGCGCAGGATCGATGGCGATCAGCCGGCGCGGAGCGTTGTCGCCCGGCTTGGATGGGCCGCGCCAGCCGGCCTCAGCGGCGAGTCCGCGCGCGATCGCCGAACCCGCCTCGCCGAAACCCAGCAGCGCGATGATCTTGGGATCGAGAGACATCAGGCGAAGGCTATCACGACGGGAAAATTATCGAGAAGCCGGTGCTTCGCCGTCCTCTCGATTGCGCGTTGCCGCGTGTGTGTCGCGCCGGTGGCTGGCGATCCTGAGCTTGGGACGTACCACGGCGAGCTCGGGCGCGGTGTGGCGCTCGGCGATGCCGGCATAGAGCTGCTTGCCCGATTCGATCACGCTCACCCCCGCGAAGCGTCCCAACCAGCGGTCGCCGAAGCGCTCGAAGGCGGGCGCCATGCGCAGCATCAGGCGCGAGTGGGTCGGCAGCATGAAGAGGGCGCGCGTCTGGCGCATCGGCGCGAACATGTTGGCGCGCAGGATCGCCGCCACCTGGCCGGGCGAATAGGGATGGCCCTGGTAGAAGGGCGAACGGTCGAGCTGCGACCACAGGCCGGCGCGCGTCGGCGCCACCGTGATCAGCCGGCCGCCGTCGGCCATGACCCGCCAGATCTCGCGCAGGAAGGGCCTTACCTGCTCAGTGCATTCGATGGCGTGGACCAGGAGCACGCGATCGACCGAGCGGTCTTCGAGCGGCAGGTCCATTTCGTCGACGAAGGCCGTGTGGTTGCGGCCCTCGCGCGGCCAGCGCGTCACTCCCTGCTGGGCCGGCATGAAGGCGAGTGTGCGGCCGGCCTCTTCCATGAAGGGACGCAAGAAGGGCGTGGCGTAGCCCAGTCCCAGCACCGTCTCGCCGCGCACGTTCGGCCACACCGCGCGCAGGCGTGCGCGCAGCAGCCGCACGGTCATCTGGCCAAGCGTCGTGCTGTAGAACTCATTGAGATCGAGGACGTCCGTCCACATATGGTCAGTTTAGCAGAAACGGCCGCGCGCCCGCCATTGCGCTCCCCGTGGCGGCCGCAAGGGAGCTTTGTTACGGTTGTACCCATGAGCACCACCCTGGAAATCGTCCGAATCCCCGTCCTCAACGACAACTATGTCTGGCTGCTGCGTGAGCCCCAGAGCGGTTCAGTCGGCGTCGTCGACCCGGCCGTGGCCGGCCCGGTGCTGGCCGAGGCCGCAAAGCGGCGCTGGAAGATCACGCATATCCTGAACACCCACCATCATGGCGACCATGTCGGCGGCAACCTCGAGATCAAGAAGGCCACCGGCTGCACCATCGTCGGGCCACGCCGCGACCGCGCCCGCATCCCCGGCATCGAGGTCGAAATCGACGACGGCGACCATTACCGCTTCGGCGAGGCCGAGGCGGAGATTTTCTTCATCCCGGGCCACACCTCGGGCCACATCGCTTACGCCTTCCGCGAACAACGCGCCCTGTTCTGCGGCGACACGATCTTCGCCCTGGGTTGCGGCAAGATGTTCGAAGGCACGCCGCAACAATTCTGGACCTCGCTCAGCCGCCTGCGCGCCTTGCCCGACGAAATGCGGGTCTACTGCGCCCACGAATACACCCAGTCGAACGCCCGCTTTGCCGTGACCGTCGAGACTGACAACAAGCAGCTGATCGCCCGTTCGGCCTCGATCGACGCCGCCCGGGCGCGTGGCGAGGCGACGGTGCCCTCGCTGTTGGGCGAGGAGAAGGCTACAAATCCCTTCCTGCGTGCCGACCTGCCATCACTGCAAAAAGCTGTCGGCATAGTGGGCGGCGATCCCGCCCTGGTGTTCGCCGAGGTACGGCACCGCAAGGACGTGTTCCGCTGACTCGGGCGGGCGGGCCCTCGCCGAAACACGGGCTTAAGAGGGGGGTCGCCAGGAGATTTCAGCGGCGTTGAAGCTAAGCTGTAGTTGCCCGCCAACTCCCGGTGAGCCAAAGTTGCTTTGCGCTCAATGCCCTATCCTGTGCTTGGGCGTCGATCATTGAGGAGGGAGCAATGTTCAAGAAGTTGATTATTCCGGTCATGGCGGTGTCGTGGCTGGCTGCGTGCGCCGCCAATGAGCCCGCGTCGCCTTCGCCGCCGCCGGCGCCGGCACCCACCGTGTCGTTCATGACGTTCTTCGATTGGGACAGCTACAAGCTGAACGATCAAGCCGTCCGCACGATCCATGAGGCGGCGGTCGCCTATCAGAACAAGGGCGCCGCTGCGCGCGTCACGGCGACCGGCTACACCGACACGACGGGCTCGAACCAGTACAACGAGCGGCTCGCGCAGCGTCGCGTCGAGGCGGTCAGGGCGGCCTTGGTCAAGGAAGGCGTGCCAGCGGCCTCCATCACGACGGCGAGCCGCGGCGAGTCCGACCTGCTGGTCGCTACCGGCGACGAGGTGAAGGACCAGCGCAATCGCCGGGTTCAGATCATCATCCAGTAATCGAGCGAGAGCTCGAGGCGAATCGCCCTCACCCGGTTGGGTGAGGGCGACGATGCGATCCGGACCGTACGCTCAAGCGCGCAGCACTAAGGCTTCGCGCAGGGCCGCGGCTGCGAGCGTTGTGCCGCGGCGCGCGCCGTGCAGCAGCATGGGCGAACTCAGGAAGCCGTGCAGCATGCCGCCGAACTCGACCAGGTCGGCGAGCGTGCCTTCCTTCTGCAGCCGCCAGGCATAGGCTCGGCCTTCGTCGCGCAGCAGGTCGTATCCCGCCGTGATCACCAACGCCGGCGCGAGCCCGCTGAGCGACTTGGCGCGGAGCGGCGAGACCCGCCAGTCGGCGCGCTCGGCTTTGTCCGGCGTATAGTGGTCCAAGAACCACTCCATCGCCGGCCCATTAAGGCCGTAGCCGTCGTGGAACAGACGGTAGGATTCCGAGCGCGCCACGACATCGGTCACCGGATAAGCCAGCAGCTGCAGGTGCAGCCGCGGGCCCTGGTTGTCGCGGGCCCACAGGGCGACCGCCGCGGCGAGGTTGCCGCCGGCGCTGTCGCCGCCGACGCCAAGCCGCGCGGCGTCGATGCCGACCGACGCACCGTTGGCGGCCACCCACTTGAGGCCGGATACGACATCGTCAAAGGCTCCCGGAAAGCGCGTCTCGGGCGCCTGGCGATAGTCGATGGCGAACACGGTGATGCCGGCTTCGAGCGCCAGCTGGGCGCAGAGCACGTCATGGCTCTCGAGATTACCGAACACCCAGCCGCCGCCATGCGCATAGACGAGGCCCGGCAGCAATGTGTCGGCCGGCGTGGCCGATGGACGATAGAGCCTGACTGCGAGCGGCCCGCCGTTGCCGGGAATGGTGCGATCGGCGACGGCGACCCCTTTAGGCAACGGTCCCTGCGCGTTGGGCCGCAGCGACAGATAGAGCGCGCGCGCCTCCTTGGGACTGAGCGTATGCCAAGCCGGCCGGTTGGCCGCCGCCATCAGGTCGAGCAGTCGTTGCGATTCGGGATCAAGCGCCATCGCGTCACTGTAGCATCCGGTGGACCGGGGCGAGCAAACGCCGTCGCCGCTCTGTTTCGCACTGTGCTCAATGCTAGAGTGCGTGGGCCATGACGTTCGATCCGGATGGCGGCGGGCCAGCGCCGGCTTCGCCCTCGCGCTGGCGCCGAGGCTTGGATCGCCTGCGCGCGCTGTGGAGATGGCTGGGCCGGCGTCCTGCGGTCGCCAACCCGCCGCTCTCGGGCCGGCGCCGGCTGTGGCGCTGGACCTGGCGGCTGCTGGTGGTGCTGCTGGTGCTCTACTACCCGGTGGGCGCGCTGATCGTCGAGAATATCGACGACGATTCGCAGTTCGCGCCGCAAGGCGTGGCGCCGGGCGAGAGCCGCGCCGTGGCAGTGGCGGCCGACCTGGTGCAGCGCGAGGTCGATGTCCACACCTGGACGCCGATGCAGCCCTTCTTCACGCCGGCCGCCATCCTCGACGACATGCCCAACTACCAGCGCGGCATCATCGCGGCGCTCGGCCGCTTCAGCACAGAGCTGATGGACCAGCTCGGCCGCACGCGCGGCTCGAGCCAGGTCGACCGCGACCTCGAGCAGGCGCGCGGCTTCCTCAACGAGCAACCGAACGTCTGGATGTGGCAGCCCAGCGTCTCGCTGCTGCCGACTACGACGTCGGCGCAGAAATACCGCGCCGGCCGGCAGCGCCTGCTCGCCTACAACAAGCGTCTGGCATCCGGCCAGGCGGTGTTCGAGCGGCGAGCCGACAACCTGCAGGCCTTGATCGATCGCATCGCCAACGACCACGGCTCGGACTCCGCGGTCATCGACCAGCACATCATCGAAGAGGGCGGCAACCTGTTCGACCTGCGCTGCGACGACATCTTCTATTTCAACAAGGGCCGCCTCTACGCCAACTACCTGCTGATGCGCGAGCTCGGCAAGGATTTCCAGAACGTGATCCAGGAAAAGGGGCTGACCAACGCCTGGAACGCCACAGTCGAGACTTTCCGCATCGCCGCCCAGCTTCATCCACTGATCGTTTGGAACGGCTACCCGGATGGCATGATCCTGCCCAACCATCTCGCCGCGCAAGGCTTCTACCTGCTGCGCGCCCGCACCCAGCTGCGCGAGATCAGCAGCATCCTGCTGAAATGAGGCATCGCCGGTGGAGATCTACCTACCCATCGCCGAGCAGTCGATAAACGTCTTCCTGCTGTTGGGGCTGGGAGCGGCGGCCGGCTTGCTGGCCGGCATGTTCGGCGTGGGCGGCGGCTTCCTGGCAACGCCGCTCTTGATCTTCGTCGGCATTCCGCCGGCCGTCGCCGTGGCGAGCCAGGCGAATCAGGTGGTCGCCAATTCCGTGTCTTCCCTTCAGGTCCAATGGCGCCGCGGCAACGTCGATCTGCGCATGGGCCTGATCCTGCTGTGTGGCGGCATAGTCGGCTCGTCGGGCGGGGTGTCGCTGTTCACCTATCTGAAGCGCATCGGCCAGATCGACTTCGTGATCGCCGTTCTCTATGTCGTGATGCTGTCGGCGATCGGGCTGCTCATGCTGTTCGAAAGCCTGCGCACCTATTTCCGGCGCCGCCGCAATCCCCAAGCGCCGCGCGGCAAGCTGCACACGCACTATCTGGTGCATCGCCTGCCGCTCAAGCTGCGCTTCTACAAGTCCAAGCTCTATATCAGCGCGCTCTTGCCCTTGGGTCTCGGCTTCTCGATCGGCATCCTGTCGGCGATCCTGGGCGTCGGCGGTGGCTTCGTGCTGGTGCCGGCCATGATCTACCTGCTCGGCATGCCGACCAGCGTGGTGATCGGCACGTCGAACTTCCAGATCCTCTTCGTCGCCGCCAATGTCACCTTCCTGCAGGCGACCACCAACGGAACGGTCGACGTCGTGCTGGCGGTGCTCCTGATCCTGGGCGGAGTCATCGGGGCGCCGATCGGCGCCCGCATCGCGGCCCGCATGCCCGGCGTCGCCTTACGCGGCTTGATGGCGGTCCTGGTGCTCGCGGTCGCCGCGGAGCTGCTGTTCGAGCTGCTGCGCACGCCTCTCTCACCCTTTTCCATCGCGCGCGAGGAGGCCTTGCCATGAAGAGCATGCTGCCTGCCTTGCTGGCCGGCGTGCTGCTGGCCTCGACCGCGCTGGCCCAGGGTCCGGGGCCCGAGTCGCCGGGCGCGGGCCCCTTCCCGGGGCTGGGAGGCCCCGTCGATTCCACGGTACCGCCGTCGGTGCCCGACACCAGTTTGACGCCCAACCTGATCCTCGACCTGTCGGAGGCCCGTGTGTCCATCACGTCGGCCTTCCACGGCGAAAGCATCCTGCTGTTCGGCATGTTCGACCCGCCGGGCGAAGTGGTGGTGGTGGTCGCCGGCCCACCGGCCCGCGAGACCGTGCTGCGCAAGAAGCGCTTCCTCGGCCTCTGGCTGAATGGCGGTCGCCAGACGTTCGACAACGTTCCCGCCTACTACTTCGTGGCGGCCAGCAAGCCGTTGCAGCGCCTGCTGGCGCGCGGCGCCAGTGGCGAGATCCTGTCGCTCGAGGACAGATTGGCCAATGTGCGGGCGGAAGGGACGCGGGATGCCGCGGCCGTGGCGGCTTTCCGCAACGGATTGGTCGAAGTGAAGCGTCTTCAAGGGCTTTATCCAGCGGATATCGGGCAGGTCGTCGTCCAGGGCGACCGGCTGTTCCGTGCGGAGTTGCCGTTCCCCTCACGCCTGCCCGAGGGCGTGTACGACGTCCGGGTTTACCTGTTGCGCGACGCTGAGATCGTGGCGGCCGTGTCGCGACCTCTGCCGGTCGGCAAGGTCGGTTTCAGCGCCGAACTGGCCGGCTGGTCGGTCCGGGAGGGATCGCTCTATGGGCTGGGCGCGATCATCATAGCGTTGGTGGTCGGCTGGCTGGGCGGCGCCGTCATGCGGAGACTTTAGGAGGGAGGGATCGTCATGAAGCCCAAGACGACGGCCCGCAAAAGCGAGCGCGTTTTCCTGGTCGTGGTCGACGAAAGCCCGGAAATGCGCCTGGCCCTGCACTATGCCTGCCGGCGCGCCAAGCGCACCGGCGGACGTGTCGCGCTGTTCTACGGCATGGCGCCGCCGGAGGCCCAGCAGTGGGGCGCAGTGGCCGACCTGATGCGCCAGGAAGCCCGCCAGCACGCTGAGGAAATCATTGCCCGCCACGCCGAAACAGCCGCCACCATGACCGGGCACCCGCCGTCCATCCATATTCGCGAGGGCAAGGTCCGCGAGGAGCTGGTCAAGTTGATTGCCGAGGATCACTCGATTTCAGTTCTGGTGCTTGGAAGCTCCTCGAGCCGCGAAGGACCCGGCCCTCTGGTGACGGCCTTCACCAGCAAGGGCGCCAGCCAACTGCGCATCCCTCTGACCATCGTGCCGGGCACCCTGACGGAAGTGGAAATCGATGAAATCGCATGAGGAATGAATGCTTTATCTGCGACACCTTGGCCGCCAGATGGGCGGAACCTGAGTTGGCGAGGCGCAGTGCAGAAGAACCGTATCCTGGAATGATACTTATTATCTGGTTGTAATTAATAAATAATATCCTAATTACCCATAATCCTTATACAGAGCGTAGCAAAAATCGACTTGATCGACTCTCTGCCGGTTCTTACCTCGAATGCGTGTTTGGGGGCGGCGACGTCCTGTCCCCGTCCCGAGCGGCGCCGCGACCTTGTCTGGGCGTCCGATTGAGGAGGTTGGTTTGTTTATCCAGACCGAGCAGACGCCCAATCCGTCGACCCTGAAGTTTCTCCCTGGCCGAGTGGTCATGGAGAAGGGGACGCTGGATTTCGCAGGCGCTGACACGGCCCAGTCTTCGCCCCTGGCGCGGCGTCTATTCGCGGTCGAAGGGGTCGAGCGTGTGTTCCTGGGGGCCGATTTCATCACTGTCTCCAAGTCCGCTGATCGGGATTGGCAGGTCCTGAAGCCCTCGATCCTGGGCGGCATCATGGAGCACTACACCTCGGGCGAACCGGTGGTTGCGGCGGAGGCTGGCGAGAGTGCCGGTGCTGCGGCGGCCGAGGACGACGAAGTGGTCGCCCAGATCAAGGACTTGCTCGAGACGCGCGTTCGTCCGGCGGTGGCCCAGGACGGCGGCGACATCATCTTTCAGGATTTCCGGGATGGCGTGGTCTACCTGCACATGCAGGGCTCCTGCTCGGGCTGCCCGAGCTCAACCGCCACGCTGAAAATGGGAATCGAGAATCTTCTGAAGCACTACGTGCCAGAAGTCGTGGAAGTGCGGTCGGCGCAGTAGATCGTCCGCAGTCAAGCGTACAGCGTAGAGATTGCGTCGTCGTTGCCCCCGCCGTGGCTGGCGAGGACCGCGAGGCGATGAGCCGTTTGTTTGTAACTACCGATGAGTGAGGCATGCAGGCGTCGTTGACAGGGTCCCCGGTGGACCGCGTAGCCCTCTACGGGTACGGATTTCCCGTCGTTTGGGCCGCCGTGTTCGCCGCAGGTGTCGGCCTGTATGAGCCGCTCCCCTCTACCGATCCGTCGCTTCTGGCGCTCAATGGCGATGCCTTCCTGTCGTCCAAGCCGCCGGTATTTCTCGCCGCCGGTCCATATCCCGCGACGCTCACCTTCGTGCAGCACGACATGGCCGCCGCGCAGGAAGTCGCGCAGAACATCTTGGGCGGCCATGGCCGCTTCGCCGCGCCGGGCAATGCGGTGCGCCGCCAGGTGCAGCTGCGGCCGATCAATCCGCGCACGGCCGACGAGATGGCCGGCTTCTTCCGCGAGGTATCCTATACCCTAACCGACGTCCGGCAGGGCGAAGCGGTTCCGCCGATCCGGGTGGAAAAGGTCCCCGACGATCTCGTCACCAAGGATGGCAACATTCGCAAGGCGCTGTTCATCACCGCGCTCCTGCCGGTGATCCTCGAGGTCAACCAGCGCGTGTTGGCGGAGCGCGAGCAGCTCCTGTTCCTGCGCAAGAAACTGGAGTCAGGCGACGGCGTCACGGCGATCGAGCAGTACTGGCTGCAGGCGCTGGCCGACCGCTACGACACGCCGAGCGACAAGCTCGACGAGCTGGTGCGCCGCGTCGATATCGTGCCACCCTCCATGGCGATCGCGCAGGCCGGCATCGAATCGGGCTGGGGCACCTCGCTCGCGGCCCGCACCGGCAATGCCCTGTTCGGCCAGATCCAGTCGGTCGGCGCACACAAGGTGTCGGTGCCATGGAATCCCGGCAACGGCATGCCGCAGCCTTTCACCAACGTGGCCGCCGCGGCCGAAGCCTATGTCGACAACTTGAACACTCACGCCGCCTATGCGGCATTCCGCAACGAACGGGCGGTCATGCGCGAACACGGCGAAGCGCTCGATGGCTATCGCCTGGTCGGTCAGCTCGTGCGTTATTCCGAGCTTGGCCAGCAATATGTCGGCTTCGTGCGTCAGGTCATTCGCGCCGACCAGTTGACCGACTTCGACAAGGCGAGGCTCTCGAGTTTCTGAGAGGAAGGTCCCGGCTTCGGTGCGGGCGCGGCACTTCACATCATCGGATGCGGCAGATCGGCATTCGAGACGAGCGGATAGCGCCGCGCGTCGAACAGCTGATAGTGCCACCATTCGTTGCGGTAGAAGTCCCATCCGGCTGACGTCATCAATCCCATCAGCAACAGACGGTTGCGCTGAACGTCGGCCGGTAGGTCGGTGCGGCCGTGGTGCGACAGCGGCGTGAAGGCGTCGAATTGCGTGCCCATGTCCAGCGCCGCACCGGCCGTATCGAGCAAGGTCAGATCGACGGCGACGCCGCGCGAGTGGGGCGAACCGCGTCGCGGGTCGGCAAGGAATTCCGGATCGGGATTGGCCTGCCACAGCGTCGATTGCGCCTCCGTGGGGCGCAACGCGTCGAATATCCTGAAGCGCAATCCGAGCGGCCGGGCGAGCGCGATCGCCGCAGCCAGGCGCTCCGCCGCCTCGCGATGCAGCCAGCAATCGGCATTCCGGTAGATGGGACGGCCCGTTAAATTGGCCGCCGTCGCATAGGTGAGCGTCACGTCGACGTCGAACTGTGGCGGGGCGATTGCAACCAGATCGAGCTTCATGACCGCACAATGCCCATTGCCGTCGCGGCACGCCAGCCGACAGGCGCCATCGCGACGATGAGCTTCGTCCTCGCCTTCGATTGCGCCGTCAGCGGTCTTGGGGTTGCCGTGCTCGGCGACGGCCGCTGTCTCGCCGCTCGGCGCGAGCCGGGTCGCGATCAGGCGGCGCGCCTTCTGCCGGCGATTGCCGAGCTTCTCGCCGAGGCACAGGTCGATCGTCGCGCCTTGTCGCTGCTCGCGGTGACGGTGGGGCCTGGCAGCTTCACCGGCGTTCGCGTCGGGCTGGCCGCCGCTCGCGGCCTTGCCGTGGCGCTCGATGCGCCTCTTGCGGGCATTGCCACCACCACCACTCTGCTTGCGCAGGCGCCGGCCGCGACCGACCGCGTTGCCGTGGCGGCGATCGACAGCCAACTCGGCGACTGGTTCTGTGCTTCAGCGGCGGATGGCGATGGCGCGCCGCCATTCCTCGCCTCGGCCAAGGCGCTGGCCGGGCGGCTGCAGGGCCGCCGCTGGCTGGTCGTAGGCCCCGATGCGACGCGCCTGGCCGGCGAGCTCGCTTCTTGCGGGCTGGACGCCGAGGCGCAGGACGCATTGCCCGATCCCGTCGTGCTCGGACGCCTCGCCCTTGAGCGGGGAATCGAAAATTGGCGCGCCCGCAATCGCGCCGAGGGCTTGCCGCGGCCGCTCTACCTTCGCGGCGTGAACGTCACCTTGCCGGACGGTGCGCGGCGGACGGTCGATTGAATGCGCGGTTTCGCCTTCCGACCGCTCGGCGCCTTGGATCTGGATTTGGCCGCGCGCTTGCACCGCGAGGCCTTCGCGCCGCGCGG
>JBPYDO010000346.1:0-15449 GCA_051985755.1 Reyranella sp.
GCGAGATCGCGATCCTTGCCGTACCAGAAGGGATTGACCGACAGGACTTCCATGTCGATGGCCTGACCGTCCATCGCCTTGAGGCGCGCCTCAACGGAGTCGTTGATGAAGTTCTCCATCGCGCCTCTCACTCGAGGCGGCATGAGGATGAACTTGGCCTCGTCGCCCAACAGCGGAAAGACTTCACGGAAGAAGCAGTGAGCGTGCACGTCGATCGTCTTGACACGCCGGCCACCCACCGAAATTGGCAACGAACGTCCACCGGTGGGTCGGTTGGAGGTCTGCTGGGCCCGCGCTGGCGGCAGAAGACTGCATCCGCAAAACACGATGCCGGCAGCGGCAGCACCGGTCAGAAGCTGGCGGCGGCTTGTCATGTTCGGGACCTGATCAGGCGGCGCATAGGTACATCATGCCGCGAGCCGAGGTCGCCTGCCAACCGAAGCGGCGCGATACGCACCGCAGCGACGGCGAGGCAAGGATCAGCGGCCGGCAGGTCTTCTGGCTTGCGGTCCAGGACTGGCGGCAGCAGGCTCGCCCTGTCGCTATTCCTTCCTGGAGGATGACCGCTTGACCATCGAATATGAGAAGCGCGACGGCGTCGCCTACATCACGCTGAACAACCCGGCAAAAGCCAACATCTTCGACAAGCCGACGGCCGACGCGGTTTCCGCGGCATGGATCGATCTGTGGGAAGACCGCTCGATCCGCTGCGCGATCCTGACCGGCAAGGGCAGCACGCACTTCTGCGGCGGCCATAACCTGGCGCCGCGCGAGAACATCACCGAGGAAGAGCGCGAGTACCTCAGGACGCAGCGCATCTTCTGGCCGCTGGCCGGGACCGTGCATGGCCAGAAGACCGGCGTCGACGGCCGCATGGGCGATCACTATCCGCGCGTCTGGAAGCCGGTGATCGCCGCCGTGAACGGCTGGGCGGCGGGGGCCGGTCTCTACACCCTGCTGTCATCGACCGACATCCGGATCGCGAGCGCCGAGCACGCGCGCTTCAAGTTCGCGCTACTGAGCCAAGGCTGGCTGGGCCATGGCCCCGGCGCCAGCCTGCTCGCCAGGCAGCTGCGCTACATCGATGCCATGAAGATCCTGCTGACCGACGAGCCGTTCGACGCCGAGGAAGCGCTGCGCATCGGCCTCATCAACGAAGTCGTGCCGCATGCGCAGTTGCTCGAACGGGCCGAGAAGATCGCCCGCCATATCTGCACCCTGCCGCCGGTCGCGGTGCGCATGATGAAGGAATTCGTGGTGCGCTTCGGCGACCTGCCGACCGACCAGGCGTGGCACGTGCAGAACCTGATCAATTCGCTGCTGATCCAGACCACGACCGACGGCGAGGAAGGCCGCCAGGCGTTCAACGCCAAGCGTCGCCCCAAGTTCGACGGCAAGCTGCGCCAGCGCGGCGAAGCCTGGCCGGATCCCTCGGAGGAGGACGCGAAGCGACTGGACGAGGCCTATCGCAGCGGCGAGTTTTGAACCGCTGGGAGCCCCTCGGGGGTTAGAAGGAGACGGTCACTCGCTCAAGACCGAACAGTCATAGATTCCGTGGTCCAAGCCGTCATTCACCAGGCGCAAGGTATCGGCGATGACCTGGTCGAGCCGCTCCGAAGTGGCAACGCGTTGCAGGTATCCCGGCGTCAATACGTACTCGCCACGCCGCACCTCGGTGATGACGCCCAAAGCGATCAGCTTCTTGATCTTGCGCCGCGCGGTCTCACGCGCGATGCCAGTCGCCTGGGAAATCGATAGCGCATTGGCCCCGCGCTGAGGAGAGACGCCAACCACTTTGCTGAGCGAGCTATATTCTTCAACCCACTTGGCGTCGCGGAACAGATACTCCGTATTGTAGAGGCCGATCGCTTCTACGATGCTCGCTAGATCGAGATCGCCGTAGAGATCACGCCGCAAGCGATCGATGCGCTGTACGAAAGTCCACACCAAGTAGGAAAAGATGCGGGATCGTTCCGCCGCGCCTTTCGCGCGTTCGATCCGGTACCGCGTCTTGGCCGACCGCTGCCGCCCTCCCGAAGTCTCAGTCGTCATAGGCACCTGGAACCTGGATTGAACATGGCCACCCCGCCAGAGAGCGCAAAAATGCGACGCAAAAATCGCCCGCACGCTGGAAAAATGCCAGGAGAATCAGGGATTCGTTCCATGGCGCCAGTGGACTACCCGAGCGCTCCGCCCGCCCGCAGGTCGGCGATATGCTCCTGTGACAGCCCGAGGACCTTAGTGAGCACGCGATCGGTATCCGCGCCCAATTCCGGCGCAGGCGCGAGCGCGCGGCTGAAACTGGCGCGCCAGGGCAATCCCGGCAGCACGCCCGCACCGTGCCCGTCCCAGAATTCGCGCACGGCGAGATGCGGGCTCTTCACCAGGTCGCCGTAGCGCGCGAGGGCAGCCGCGGGAATGCCGGCCTTGAGAAGCGCGTCGGCGGCAACCGACGCCGGCCGGGCGGCGGCCCAATCGGCCACGGCCGCATCGATGGCGCGCCCGGCGTCGAGCCGCTGGCGGAGACCGAGCGAGGCCATGCCCGATAGTCCCGGCACGAGATCGCAGAGCGCGCGCCATTCGGCGTCGCTGCGCACCACGACGCTCAGCCAGTCATCGTCCCCGGCTGAGCGCCAGACGCCGTGCGGCGCATAGCGCGTCGATCGATTGCCCAGCGGTTTCGCCGGCGTGCCGAGCTGGCCCGCGATCAGCGGCTCGGCCATGGTCCACAGCATCGCCTCGAGCATGGAGAAATCGACGCGCGCCACGCCTCCCTTGGTTTGCCTATGCCAGAGCGCGGCGGCGCCGATAAAGGCCAGCATCAGGGCACACATGGGGTCGAGCCATGCGAGGCCGATGCGTGGCGCGACGTCGGAATGACGATTGAGCCCGGCAAATCCGGCGTAAGCCTGCAGGAGCGTCCCATACGCCACCTTGTGCGAATCAGGTCCCGTCCGCCCCATCCCCGAGGCGGAGATGTAGATGAGATCCGGGTTCACCGCCTTCAGCGCCTCGGCGCCAAGACCGAGCCTCTCCATGACGCCGGTGGCGTAGTTCTCGATCAGGATGTCGGACTTTGCAGCAAGGGCGCGCGCAACCTCGACGGCTTGCGGCTTCTTGAGGTCGAGCACGACACTCTTCTTCGCTTGCCCAAGCACGGTATGCAGCTCCGTGGCGCGCCCAGGGTCGCCCTTGCCGGGTGCCTCGACCTTGATGACCTCGGCCCCCATCGCGGCGAAGTAGCGGGTGGTCGTGGGACCGGCGATCACCCAGCTGAAATCGAGCACGCGTATACCGGACAGCGGCAGCGGACACTGCTGCTGACTGGGCGACGTGCGCTGCTTGCGGCCCGACGCGGCGACACTGAGGCCAAACGGCGGGCCCGGCACCTGGATTGCCCGCCGGCCAAGCTGGTGCGGCTGGGTGTAACGGCGATGCCGCATCTGCGGCGAGCCGAGATGCTCGGAGACGTCGCACAACGGGAAGCTCGGCACATGCTCACGCTGCGCGGTGTCGGCGATCGCTTGCTTGGCGTGTCGCCTGCTCCATTGCGACATCAACGCATGCAGGGCATCCCAGTTCTTGACGCGCTCGGCCTTGGTGACAAAGCGCGGGTCGGTGCCCCAGGCGGGTGATCCCATCGCTTTCAGCCACGCCGTCCACTGCTTCTCCTCTCTGGGCGAAATCGCGGTGTAACCATCGCTCGCCGGCAGGACCGTCACCGTCGCGCCATTGCCGTCGCCGAGCCGCTTGCGTTCCCAGCTCTTGTGGCCGAGGCCGGCTCGGGCAAGCTCGGTGATGGAGACCGTCGCCAGGGCTTCCTGCATCGACACATCGATCGAGGCCGCGGGCTGATTGCCCAGCGAGGCATGCATGCCGGCACAAGCGGCCGCCAATCCGCCGATGAACGCCGATTGCTCGCCGGCCGGGCGTATCGGCGCCTCTACGAGGTCGTCCACCTGCCCGGTCAGCTGGCGCGCGATGCCGCTTGCAAAGAACAGGGTGAGATCGGTGGCCGGATCGTTGGCCTGCGGACCCGTCTCGCCAAAGGGCGAGATCGTGACGACCGTCGCCGATGCATTGAGGCGCCGCAGCTGGGTCAAGTCGTAGGGGCTCGTTGCCCAATCTTTCGGCTGCCCTTCGCGCACGATCAGATGCGCCGCTGCCAAGGCGTGCTGCCGATTCGTCGCGTCGGCGGCGACGGCTTTGCCGCGATTGAGCGTATCCAGCAGCAGCGTGCCGGAGCCGGCTTCAATGCAGGTCACCTGCGCGCCGACATCGGCCAGCAGTCGACCGCAAACCGCGGCAGCCGCGCCGCCGCCGATCTGGACCACCTTGAAGCAGGCCAACAGCGTCATGCCTTTCCGGATTTTGCATGCGGTTGTCGATTCGTGCAAAGAATCGATGATGGAATACAGGTCCCTCGGAAAATCCGGCCTGAAGGTCAGTGTCGCCGGGCTTGGCTGCGGCGGTAACAGCCGCCTCGGCCTCGGCCGCCGTGCCAGCTTCGACGACTGCGTGGCCGTCGTGCGCACAGCCGTCGATCTCGGCGTCAATTTCCTGGACACCGCCGAGGCCTATGGAACCGAAGAAATCGTCGGAGCCGCCATCCGGTCCTACGACCGGGACAAGCTGGTGATCTCGACCAAGGCCATCTTCAGGGGAGGCAACGACACGGCTGAAACGGTGACTCGCCGGGTGGAAGCCGCACTGCGGCGGCTAGGCCTCGACTACGTCGACATCTTCCATTTCCACGCCGTCAGCCCGGCGGCCTATGAACACCATCGCGATGTCCTGGCGCCGGCTCTCAGCAGGCTCAAGGAACAGGGCAAGGTGCGCCACCTCGGCGTTACCGAGACCAGCCCCAACGATCCTGAACAGAAGATGCTCGCGCGGGCGATCGAGGAAGCGCCTTGGGAAGTCATCATGCTGGCCTACAGCCTCATGAACCAGGGCGCGCGCCACAGGGTCTTTCCGATCACGCGGCGTCGCGGGGTCGGCACCCTCCTGATGTTCGTCGTCCGCAACCTGTTCAGCCAGGCCGACTACCGTCGCGACACTTTCGCCAAGCTGGTCGAGCAAGGTCATCTCGAGGCGTCGGTCCTTGCCGACGGCGACCCGCTCGGATTCCTGCTCGCCAAGGGTGCTGCGGAAAGCGTCACGGATGCCGCGTATCGTTACGCGCGCCACACTGAGGGGGCCGATGTCATCCTGTTCGGAACCGGCAACAAGGCGCACGTGAAGGACAACGTCGACTCGATATTGCGTCCACCCCTGGCACCTGAGATCGTCGAGCGGCTGCACGCCACGTTCGGGCATCTGAACGGCGTCGGGCTCGACCGGCCGGGTCCTGTCAAAACATAGCTGGGAGCCAGCTGCGCATGAGAGAGAAGCGGGTGGCGCAGCGGGCGGCGGCGTAGCGGGCTCCGATGGACTTGTACTTTCTCGTCAAAACGCTGCACATCATCAGCGCGACGATCGTATTCGGGACCGGAATCGGCATCGCCAATTTCATGTTCGGCGGCCATCGCGGCGATGCAGCCGAACGAGCCTTTGTGGCGCGCATGACGGTCAAGGCCGATTTCCTCTTCACCCTGCCATCGGTGCTCGTCCAGCCGATAACCGGTGCGTGGCTTATTTGGCAGGGCGGCTTCCGGTGGGACGACTATTGGCTGGTCCTGACCTACGGACTCTATCTGCTGGCGGGGGCGTGCTGGGTGCCGGTGGTGCTGATCCAGATGCGCATGAAGACGATGCTGGAGGGCAGGCTGCGCGGCGAAGCGTTCGACGAGGCGAGCTACGATCGGCTGTTTCGCATCTGGTTTGCTCTCGGCTGGCCCGCCTTTGGCGGCCTGATCGTCGTCTTCTGGCTGATGGTGACCAAGCCGACATGGTAGCGCGCATCCTCGTCATTGGCGGCTACGGCAATTTCGGCAGCTACATCGCCCGCAGCCTCAAGGGTGACGCCGATATCCGGCTCCTGATCGGTGCACGATCGATCGAGAAGGCGCGGACCTTCGCCCAGTCGCTCGATGCCGTCCATCCGGCCGAAGGTCATGCGCTCGATATCGATGGCGATCTCATCGCGGCCTTGGCACACATCGCGCCCGATATCGTCGTCCACACGACCGGCCCTTTCCAGAAGCAGGATCATCGCGTCGCCCGTGCGTGTATCGCCCAGGGTTGCCACTATCTCGACCTCGCAGATGCGCGCGATTTCGTGGCGACCATCGACGGGCTCGATGCCGCGGCCCGGGCAAAGGATGTACTGGTGGTAAGCGGGGCAAGTTCAGTCCCCTGCCTGACGGCGGCGGTGATCGATAGCTACCTTCCGTCCTTCGCGCGGCTGCAAGCCGTCGACTATGGCATCAGCGCAGCCCAGCACACCAATCGCGGCCTGGCGACGACCTCGGCGGTACTGAGCTATGTCGGCAAGCCGATGACGATGCTGCGCGACGGCACGTTCGAGACCGTCTACGGCTGGGAGGACACCCACGCAGAGCGCTATCCGGAACTCGGTTGGCGCCTGTTCGGCAATTGCGACGTTCCGGACCTTTCCCTGTTTCCCAAACGCTATCCGACACTCAAATCCATGCGCTTTGGCGCCGGGCACGAACTCAAGCTGCTGCACATCGGCACGCGCCTGCTGGGAGCTCTGGTGCGGCTGGGCCTCATTCGCTCCCTCGACCATCACGCCGCCGGGCTGCTCCGCCTCGCATTCCTGTTCGACGGCTTTGGCTCGGGGCGCAGCGGCTTCCACATGTTTCTCTCCGGCACCGGCCGCGACGGCCACCGACTGGAACGCCGCTTCGTCATCATCGCGCGGTCGGGCCACGGCCCCTATATTCCCTGCATGCCGGCGATTCTCCTGGCACGGCGGCTGGCGAAGCGTGAGGTGCCGCAACGGGGCGCGATGCCGTGCGTCGACTTGATAGACCTCGGTGCCTATCTAGCCGCGCTTGAAGGGCTGGATATCAGCATCGTGAGAGACCCCGTCGATGCCTGAGGTTTCTCGGCGCCGCTTCAGTTACCGCGAAGAACCGGCGGTGCCCGCCTTCGACGACAGCCACGTCTTGTTCGTATTCGACGGTGTCTGCGTCCTCTGCTCAGGTGGCGCGAGCTGGGTCATGCGACACGACAGGAAGGCCCTGGTCAACTTCACGCCCGCGCAGGCAGCGCTCGGTCAGGCGCTCTATGCCCACTACGGCGTCGCGATGGACGAAAGCTACCTGCTGATCGCCGATGGCGGCGCCTACACCGCTTCGCGCGGATACCTTGAGCTGTGCCGGATAATGGGCGGCTGGTGGCACATTTTCCGCTTCACCGCGGTGATCCCGGAACGTCTGCGCGACTGGGTCTATGCCCTGATCGCCCGCAACCGCTATCGCTGGTTCGGCAAGACCGACTATTGTGCATTGCTGACCCCCGAGCAGCGCCGCCGGCTCTTGTGAGGCGTCGACTGCATCGGTCTTCCTTGACCTGTGGCGCACTCAAGGTAGCTTCAGTGGTTCCCAAAACGGGAGAGAGACCATGGCGACCAATGACCTGACACCGGGGCTCAAGGCGGAGATCGTCACGACGGTCGACGACAAGCTGGTGGTCAAGCACATGGGCGGCGAGGGTGTGCTCTCGACGCCATCGATGATCGGCTTGATGGAGCGGGCCGGCATCGAGGCCGTGCAGCGGCATCTGCCCGAAGGGCACACCACCGTGGGCTTCGAGGTGAACGTCAAGCACTTCGGCGCCACGCCGAAAGGCAAGAAGGTGACGGTGCGCGCCGAACTCACCGAGGTGGATGGCCGCAAGCTCCGCTTCAAGGTCGAGGCGCACGACGAGGACAAGAAGGTTGGCGAAGGCACGCATCGCCGCGCCATCGTGGCGGTGCAGCGCAAGGGGTGAGATTAGGGAGACGCCGGTGTCGCCGCTGATCCTCTCCTCCGACTCCCACGTGTTCGAACCACCCGACCTGTGGCAGACCCGCATCGACCGGGCGTTCCGCGATCGCGCACCGCGGCTGGAACGGATCGACGGCGCCGACCAGATCGTGGTCGAAGCCGACCAGGTCCTCTCTGGCATCGGCCTCATCTCGAACACCGGCACGCGGTTCGAGGCGCCCGAGGCCATCTCCGGCGAGGCGCGCTTCGAAGATGTCCGCCGCGGCGGCTACGACCCCGAGCAACATCTCAAGGACATGGCGCTCGACGGGGTGGCCGGCGAAGTCCTCTATCCCTCGCAAGGGCTGTTCTACTTCAAGGTGGCGGATACGCCGCTGATGTCGGCCATCTTCCGCGCCTACAACGACTGGCTCGCCGACTTCTGCCGCACCGATCCGGCCCGATTGAAGGGCATCGCGATGATCAACCTCGACGACATCCAGGAGGGCATCAAGGAGCTGGAACGCGCCGCCCGGCTCGGCCTCTCCGGCGCGATGATTACCGAGTATCCGCTCGAGCACCGGCGCTATGACCAGCCCGAGTACGAGCCGTTCTGGGCGGCAGCCGAGGCGCTCGGCCTGCCGCTCAGCTTGCATACCGCCACGCGACGGCAGGGCAAGATCCGCGGCGCCGGCGACAAGACGCTACGCGACGCCAGCAGCCGCGCAACCAAGGCGTTCTATCCGGCGCTGTCGCTCTGCGATCTGATCTTCTCCGGCGTCTTCGAGCGTCATCCCCGCCTGACGCTGGCCATCGTCGAGTTCGAGTTGGCCTGGGTGCCGCACGTTCTCTCGGCCATGGACTATACGTACCGCGAGCGCACCGGTGAGGCGATCTACCGGTTCAAGGATGACTCGCTGCCGAGCGACTTCTTCCGCCGCAACGTCGTGCTGAGCTTCCAGGAAGACGCGGTCGGCATTCGCCTGCGCGACCTGATCGGCGTCGACAACATGATGTGGGGCTCGGACTATCCGCACAGCGAATCGACGTTTCCCCAATCGCGCAAGGTCTTGGCGCAAATCCTGGCCGGGGTGCCGGCCGACGAACAGGCCAAGATCGTCGGCGGCAACACCGCGCGCGTGTACGGCTTCGACGTGCCTGGGCTCTCTTCGGATCGGACCTAGCCCTTCTTCGGCGACCAGCCGTAGGCCTTGGCGCAGGCGCCGCCCATCAGCATGGCCCGCTCGCTGGCGCTGAGGCGCTTGGTCTCGACGAAGGGCTTGACCGCCTGCTCGTAGTTGACCACGGCGAAAGCGCGCGTCCAGTCCGTGCCCCACAGGCAGCGCTCGAAACCCCAGGCATCGAACACGCGGGCAAGCGGGTCCCAGATGTCCGGGAAAGGATAAGGCTCTTTGGCGAGCGTGCAGGCCCCGCTCACCTTGATCACCGCGTTCCGGCGCTTGGCGAGCTCCAGCACCTTCGGCAGGTCGGCCCAGGGCTTGGCCGGCGCGGGCGGTTCGCGCGGCTGCAGGATGCCCAGATGGTCGATGATGAACCGTGTGTTGGGATGGCGATCGATCAGCGCGGTTCCGGCCTCGAGGTTGTCCCAGCACAGGATATTGACCGGAAAATCGTGGCGAACGGCGGCGTGCAGAATCCGGTCGAAGCCGGAATCGCTGGGCGAGCGCTTTTCTTCCTTGCGCAGCATGATGCGGATGCCGACGGCGCCCGGGGTCTTCTTCCAGTCGGCGACGACATCGGCCACCGCCGGATCGTCCGGGTCGACCGGCTTCACGATGCCAAACCGGCCGGGATGCGCCCGTTGCACTTGCACCGCGTAGCTCGCGTCGTAGCGGTACATGGAAAAGGCCGAGATGAATATCGCGCCGTCGACGCCGACCTTGTCCATCGCCGCCACCATCTCGTCACCCGTGACGTGCGGCGGCCAGTTGGGCACGGTATGCCAGGGCCGCTTGGGCGTGTTGGCCTCATAGGCGTGGACCTGCGAATCGATAACGGGCATCGGGCTCCCTCCTCTGTGCTAGGAGAACCTTGTTATCACAGGTCGTGTCCAGAGGTTCAGGCTGTAATCGGACGGAGGCGAAGCGATGCGCATCGGATTTGTCGGCGCGGGCACGATGGGGACGCCAATCGCGGGCTGCCTGATCGCGGCCGGGCACGATCTCGCCGTCTACGATATCCGACCCGAGGTGACGCGGGCGCTGGCGGCCCGGGGAGCCACTGTCGCCGACAGCGCCGCGGCCGCCGCACGGGAGGCGGAGGTGGTGTTCACCAGCCTGCCCGGTCCGAAAGAGGTCGAAGGGGCGATGCTGGCGCCGCAGACCGGCGTTCTCGCCGGATTGCAGGGCGGCGCGGTTTGCATCGACCTGACGACGAACGCGCCTCAGACGATCCGGCGACTGGCGCTCGAGTGTGGCCGGCGCGGTGTCCGCTTTCTCGACGCGCCGGTCAGCGGCCGGCCGCCCAACATGACCGTGATGGTGGGTGGCGCAGCGGACGATTTTGCCGCCTGCCGGCCCTTGTTCGAGGCGATCGCCCGCAACGTCTTTCACGTCGGCAAGAGCGGCGCCGGCTGTGTCGCCAAGCTCGCGACGCAATACATGGGCTACTCGAATTTCATCGCTGCGCTCGAGGGCATGCTGATCGCCGCCAAGGCCGGCATCGACCTCGACGTGCTGGCAGAGATCGTGCCGCTCTCGGCCGGGCAAAGCCGCACTTTCGACAACGTTCCGCGCGGCGTGCTCAGCCGCAGCTTCACGGCGGGAGGCACGCTCGACATCATCGCGAAGGATATCGGGCTCGCCTGCGAACTGGCTCGCGAGGTGGGCGCGCCCGCCTCGCTGGGAAGTGCCGCGGCCGCTCTCTACAACGAGGCGCAGGCCGCGGGCTGGGGACAGGAGGGCTTCCCGGTCGTCGTACGCGTCCTCGAGCGCCTGGCCGGGGCCGAGCTTCACGGCCAGTTGAACAGGGCGGCGCGGCCTCCATGAGCGCATTGCAACGAGAACGGCTCGCGCCACAGGGTGCGGCCTATTGCGGCTGACTATGAAGGCATGCCACCGTCCCGCTTCTTATTAGAATGATTCCGCTCCACGTTGCCGCTGTCGTGCTCGCCGCCTTGACCATCTGGTCGATGCGCCATGAGTTCACCGAAGGGGCGGCATCCCGCCTTGATTGGCTGCTACCCGTCGTGCTCGCCAGTGCAGCGGCAGCGGTGCTGTTGATCGTGTCTCCAGGCAAGCGCTTCGCCCTGTGGGCGATTTGCATCGGCGTCGGATTCGGCGTCGGCATCGGCGCGGGGTTTGTGGTGACGGCCGTTAAGGACTTCGCCCTCAAGCTGGTCCGCGTTCACCGCACCTGGGACGGTATCGGCGCGGCAGTGGTGCTGCTTCTCCTGGCCCTGATCCGGCTGGTGACCAGCGATGTAACGGGCCGCCACTCGGGCGGACACGGCGTGCTGGGCGGCCTGGCGGCGGCTCTGGCCGCCTTCCTGGCGGGCCGCCTCATCGCCCTGCAGCTCTACACCGCTCCGCGATCGATCCATCTCGACATGGTGCGGGGCCAAAAGCGGCACGCCACCGACTAGGAAGCGACATATGGAGGTGCGGCATGTCTGAGCGCCCCATGCCCGAGCGGGCCGACCGCATCGACCGGCTGCTGCTCGGCCAGGAGATCGCCGATTTCCTCTATCGCGAGGCCGAACTGCTCGACGAACGGCGCTACCAGGAATGGCTCGGCCTGCTGGCCGACGACATCCGCTACTGGATGCCGATGCGGCGCAACGTGAAGTACGGCGAGGACGAGCGCGAGTTCACCCGCGCCCAGAGCGACATCAATTGGTTCGACGAAGGCAAGGAAACGCTCACCCGCCGCGTCAAGCAGATCGAGACCGGCATCCATTGGGCCGAGGAGCCGCGCTCGCGGCTGTCGCACATCGTCGCGAACGTCGCCGTGCAGAGCGCCGAGCCGTCCTTTGCCGCGGCGCAGGAAGTTTCGGTGACTTCGCGCTTCCTGATCTATCGCAATCGTGTCGAGACCGAGACCGACATCATGGTCGGCCGGCGCCAGGATCAACTCAGGCGCAATGGAGCCGGCTGGCTTCTGGCGCGGCGCAAGATTATCCTCGACCAGAACGTGCTCCTGTCGAAAAACCTCACGTTCTTCATCTGAGAGGGCTTCATCTGAGGGGACGGCCATGGCGATGAACGGAAGGCGAGGCTATCGCTCCGACCTGGTCAACCTGCGCCAGGGCGAGGTCAGCCGCGAGATATTCGTCAACGAGGACATCTACGCCGAGGAGCAGGAGAAGATCTTCGCGCGCGCCTGGCTGCATGTCGGGCACGAAAGCCAGATCCCCAAGCCCGGCGACTATTTCGTGTCATCGATGGGCGAGGAGTCGGTGATCCTGTGCCGCGATCGGGCCAACCAGATCCACGTCTTCCTCAATTCCTGCCGGCATCGCGGCATGAAGGTGTGCCGCTACGACGAAGGCTCGACCACGGTCTTCACCTGCCCGTACCATGGCTGGAGCTACGGCACTGACGGCCGGCTGGTCGGCGTGCCGTATTTCCGCGAGGCCTACCATTCGCGGCTCGACAAGGAGAAATGGGGCCTCGTCCAAGTCGCGCAACTGGCCAACTACAAGGGCTCGATCTGGGCGACGTGGGATCCGGCCGCACCGTCCTTCACCGAATACCTGGGCGGCTTCACCCGCTATCTCGACCTGCAGCTCGACGGCTGGGACGGCCGCGAAGGCCAGGCCGAGGTGCTGTGCGGCGTCCAGAAATGGCTGGTGCCCTGCAACTGGAAGTTCCCGGCCGAAAATTTCAGCGGCGACACCTACCACAATATCAGCCATCGCTCGGTCGACCTCGCCGGCATCGGGCCGTCGGGCGCCGGCCGACGCGACATGGGCGAGCGCGACGTGAGCCGCAAGCTGCATGTCTGCATCCCCGACCGCGGCCACCAGACCATCCTTTATGTCCTGCCGGCCGACCGCGTGCCGCCGCCCGCCTACCTGAATGCGCCGATCGTCGCCGACTATTTCCGTCACTGCGAGGAGGAGCGGCGCCGGCGGCGCGGCCCCGAGGCGCGCCTGGTCGGCGCACCGGGCGAGATCTTCCCCAACACCGCCCTGCTGTCGCGCCAGCCGCGCACCATGGCGGGCTGGCACCCGCGCGGGCCGCACCAGACCGAATGCTGGCGCTGGTTCTTCGTCGATCGCGACGCGCCCACTGAGGTCAAGCAGTTCCTGCGCGACTACTACATCCGCTATTCCGGTCCCGCCGGCATGACCGAGCAGGACGACATGGAGAACTGGAACTATGCGCATGCCGCGAGCCGCGGCACGATCGCGCGGCGCTATCCCTACAACTACGACCAGGGCCGCGGCACCGCCGTCAGCGACTACGAGTACCAGGGGCTCAGCGTTCCGGGCGACGTGGTCGACCTCACCGAGGCACAGTCGAGCGAGCAGCCAGCGCGCAATTTCTACCGCCGCTGGGCCGAGTTCATGGAGGCCACAGACTGGTCGCAGCTCGCGACCTGGCGCAGCAACGAGCGCAGAGCCGCAGAATGATCACGGCGGAATGAAGGCCGCTGCATGAGCGCGCCGATCAACGTCCGCGACCTTGCTCCGGGCACCTCAATCGTGCTGATCGACGGCGCGCACGCCGAGATCGTCAGCAATCCGGGCGACGGCGTCTGGCTGTTCGCCCGCTATCTCTCCTCGCCGCGCGACCCGGCGCTGGTCGGGCAGGAAGACATGATCTTCGCCCAGGATGTCGTGGCACTCGGCCGCCCGGCGGCGTAGTCCGCGCGCACCCAAGAGCAAGCTGCCACTATCTGTGACCTTTCTGAACCTGCACCACTGACGCGAAAAAGTCACCGGCAGACAGCACGGCTCGGTTGTAAGTTAGCAGCGGGCGGGCTTGTGCGAGGTCTGGCCGGTTGTCCGTGGCATATAAAGCGGCGGCGCGTCCGTTCCTAGGTCGAATCGAATCAGTTCGCGGCATCGCCGCGGCGTTTGTCGCCTTCGGTCACACCATGGGCCTCATGGTGCCCGACGACCGCATCTCGAGCGTGTTCGGATTGCCGTGGCGCGGCGCGTTCAACCGCATCTGGCAAGGTCTGATCGACGGCGAGACGGCAGTCCTGGTGTTCTTCGTCATCAGCGGCCTCGTCATAGGCCGATCGCTCGACGGCAAGAGCGACCGCAGTCCTGTCGGATATTTGACCTTCGTCGTCAGGCGGCTGCTGCGCCTCTATCCGGCGCAGATCGCCACGCTGACGGTGATCGTGGTCGCAGGCGAAATCCTGCTGGTGGGCAATTCGCCGGTGCGATTTCCGGGGCCGGTGATCGAACCTTACTGGACCTGGTACAACGACCTGCTGAACGGCCGCTACTTCGCCGATTTGACCTGGCGGAGACTGCTCGGCAACTACCTGATGCTGGGCTTCACCCTCAACTTCGTGGTCTGGTCGATCTTCGTCGAACTCTGCGTCGTTCCGCTGCTGCCGCTGCTGCATCGCATCTCGCGGCGGGATGACTGGCGGATCGATGCGGCAGTTGTCGGCCTGCTGGCCGGCGTCGCGATCCTCGGCCACGGCGCGCTGTGGTGCGAGTACTGGTTCGCGTTCTATGTCGGCATGCTGGTCCAGACCCGCGGCCGCACCTGCGCGCGCTTCCTGATCCGCACCTTGGGCGGCGCAGGTCCCGCCGCCGGCGCAAGCTACCTGCTGCTGGTGACGCCAGGCATCATCGGCGTCGATCGGCCGACCTGGGTGATCTTGAGCGAGGGACTCGCATCGTTCCTGCTCATCAGCGTCGTGACTTGGAGCGGCGAAGCAAAGGCGTTCTCCTTTCTCGACGGGTCTTCGATGCGCTGGAACGGCAAGGTCTCCTATTCCTTCTATCTCTGCCATTTCTTCGTGCTCACCGCGCTGGCGCGGCTGGTCTATGCGTCGACTGCGCCGCACATGCGGCTCTCCCTCGAAGGGCCTCTATTCATCGCCGTGCTGGTACTTTCGGTCGCGATCGCCTGGGCAATGGCCTACTTCTGCTATCGATTCGTCGAGCTGCCGGGGATCGCGCTTGGCAACCGCTTCGAATGCTGGGTTGCAGCGCAGCGCAAGAAGGTCACCGGTCCACCGACCCCAGCGACGGTGTGATCTTCACCTTCATTGAGCAACGGCGGCCTGGCCGTAGCTGGGAGGCGTTTGCACGATGGGCGCCGCAGCCGCGAGAATCTGCCGCCGGTCGCCGGACAGCGGCGGGTAGATGCGCTGGCGGTTGATGGTTTCCTTGGTGCGCTTGGCGATCGCCTGCTGCGCCACGACCTTGCGGTCCCATCCCTCGGTGTAAAGCGCACCCCAGGGACCGAGGTCCAATATCGTCGTGTACCAGTCTATGGCCAGCGGCAGCAGCGGCTCGCCCAGGAGGTCGCTCACCACGTTGTAGCCGGCGAACCGTCCCATCGGCCGGCTGTGCTGGCAGGACATGACGCAGGCATGGGCGCCGTCGATGGCGAACCAGGCGGCATCGCCGGCAGCAAACTC
>JBPYDO010000347.1:0-5364 GCA_051985755.1 Reyranella sp.
GAGCCGATCGGATACCAGGCCTGGCCGACACGCGCGGCGCGGCGCAGGGCGGCCGGACCCTCGCCGCCGACCCAGATCGGCGGGTGCGGCCGCTGCACCGGCTTGGGCTCGAGCACGATGCCGTCGAATTTGACGAACTTGCCGGCAAAGCGCGGCGAGGGCTGCGACCACAGCGCGCGAAAGGCATCGATATATTCGTCGGTCACCCGGCCGCGCTCGGCGAAGGGCGTGGTGACGACGGCGTCGAATTCGGTTTTCAGCCAACCGGCGCCAATGCCCACGACCAGCCGCCCGCCTGACAGCACGTCAAGCGTGGCCAGCATCTTGGCGGCCAGCACCGCCGGCCGATGCGGCACCACCAGCACCGCCGCCACCAGGCGGATGCGCGAGGTCTTGGCCGCGATCCAGGCCATCGAGGTCAGCTGTTCGTGGCGCTCGATCGGCGCCTCTTCGTAGAACTCGCCGCTCTCGGAATAGGGATAGCCCGGCACCTTGGTGTCGGGCAGCACGACATGGTCGGTGAGCGTGAGATAGTCGAAGCCCATCGCCTCGCCCTCGGTCGCGAGCCCGGCCATGGTCGCCACGGCCGAGAGCGGGCCCGAGTTGGGCAGGTTGAAGCCGATCTGCATCGCGGCGAGCGGGGCGATCAGATCACCTTGCGCACGACGTGGCTGCGGTTGGTCGTGTGGGGTCGCACTTCCTTCGCCCAGCGGCCTTTCTCGCCGGCGATCGCCCATTCCTTGCTCAAGAGCACGGCCGGGCTGTCGAGCTCGTAGAGCGCGAGATAGGTCGCGTGGCCCGCGCCATCGAGCACCTTGCGCTCGCCGCCGATGTTGAAGGCGGCGGGCTCGGTCTTGAGCCGCGTGACGGCCCTAACGCCGGGCACCTTCTTGAGCTCAGGCACGTGCTCTGTGTCGTAGACCTCGTTGAACAGCGCCTCCTTGTCCTTGTTGACGTCCATTGCGACGATGAAAAGGTATTTCGCAGCAAGCGGCATGTTCCGTCTCCTCCGGTTGGGTAGAATGAAAGGAACAAATCGGAGGAAAGGCAATGGCGGAAGTGCGCATTCTGGCAAGCGGTCTCGGCTTTCCTGAGGGGCCGGTGGCGATGCCCGACGGCTCGGTGATCCTGACCGAGATCCGCAACAACCGCTGCGCGCGCGTCACGCCGGACGGCAAGGTCGCGCTTTTTTCGGCCAATGGCGGTGGGCCGAACGGGCTCGCAGTCGGGCCGGACGGCGCGCTCTATTGCTGCAACAACGGCGGCAGCCGCTATGTCGAGGGCAGCTCGATGGGGCAGGGCCCGCATCCCGACTACAAGCACGGTTCCATCCAGCGGCTCGACCGTTCGACGGGCGCCGCCAAGACGCTCTACATCGAATGCGACGGCCACAAGCTGTCGGCGCCCAACGACCTGGTATTCGACAAGCAGGGCGGCTTCTACTTCACCGATCTCGGCAAGCGCTACGCCCGCCACCGCGACCATGGCGGCGTCTACTACGCGCGGCCCGACGGCTCGACGATCGTCTGCATCGCCTATCCGTTCCTCAGCCCCAATGGCTGTGCGCTGTCGCCCGACGGCAAGGTCCTCTACGTCGCCGACACGGAGAGCGCTCGGCTGTACGCTTTCGATATCGAGGGGCCAGGCGTGGTCGCCAAGGCCAAAGGCCATGCGGCGCACAGCGGACGCGTGATCGGCGGCGTGCCCGGGCCGGCGCGTTTCGACAGCATGGCGGTGCTCGCCAACGGCAACATCTGCGTGGCGACGCTGACCACCGGCAAGATCACGGAATTTTCGCCGACCGGCGCCGTGGTGCGCGAGGTGGCAATGCCGGACACCTATCCCACCAACATCTGCTTCGCTGGCGCCGACATGAAGACCGCCTATATTACGCTATCGGACAAGGGCCAGCTCGGCGTCATGCAATGGCCGACGCCGGGCCTCAGGCTCAACTACAACTGAAGGAGAGGGCGATGATCGAAGGCAAGCTGCCCGACAACCTGCCGCAATGGATGAAGGACCACACCGCGCTCTACCTGAAGAGCGGCGGCAAGGAAGGTCACATGTACAAGATCGACCGGCCGGGCGTGCCGGAGAAGCCGATCGCCTCGCTGCTGCTGGTCACCAAGGGCCGCAAGTCGGGCGAGAAGTTCATGTTTCCGCTGTTCTACGGCAAGACCGGCAGCAGCTATTACATCGTCGCCTCCAAGGGCGGCGCCCCCGATCATCCCGGCTGGTACAAGAACATCCTCGCCAACCCCGAGATCGAGATCCAGGTCGGCACGGCCCACATGAAGGCCAAGGCTCGCACTGCCTCGGGCGCCGAACGCGAGAAGCTCTGGAAGGACTCGCTCACCTTCTGGCCGTTCTACGCCGACTACCAGAAGAAGGCCGGCGATCGCCAGATTCCCGTGGTGGTGCTGGATCCTGTGAAGTAGCGCTGGGGGCGCGCCACTCCAGTGGCGCGGGGCCCGAAGCGAAGCGTAGGGCCTTCCATCACTTCAACACGTAGGTCGGGTGGCGCGAGAAGATCGCGCCACTGGAGTGGCGCGCCCCCAGCGTGTCGCCTCCTGCAACGTCTGGCGTGTGCCTCTTCCCTTACGCCGCCCGCGCCGGCTCGGCCTGCGCCGCCGTAGGACCGTCTCCGGCGAGCGTCGTGCGGCGCATGTCGCGCGGCTCGTCGGCGGGGAAGGGGCGGGCGCGGTGCATGGTTTGGCGGTTGTCCCACATCACGAGATCGCCGACACGCCACTTGTGCGTGTAGACGAACTCGCGCTGCGTGGCGTGCTCGATCAGGTCGCGCAGGAAGCCGCGCGCCTCGGGGATCGGCCAGCCGACGATCGCGCCGGCATGGCTCGCGAGATAGAGCGACTTGCGCCCCGTGACGGGGTGCGTGCGCACCATGCATTGCCGGACCGGCTTGAAGCGCTCGCGCTCCTCGTCGGTGAAGTCGAAGAAGCCGATCTGCTGGCGCGAGTACATCTGACTGTGCTCGCAGACCATGTCCTGGACCAGCGCCTTGGTGTCCTCGTCGAGCGCGTCGTAGGCTGCGCGCATGTCGGCGAACTGCGTGTCGCCGCCCTTCGACGGAATGCTGATGGCGTGCAGCAGCGAGTACTTGGCCGGCACGACCTTGAACGAGCTGTCCGAGTGCCACAGGCGATTGCCGATGGCAAACAGCCGCCGCCGATCGTCGCGCGCGAACGGCGTGTCGTTCTTGTCGAGGTTGGAGACATCGGCGAAGGTCGTCGGCAGGCGATATTCGCCGGGCGCGCGCAGGCTGGTGCCGATCGCATGCTCGATCTTGCCCAGGCTCTGGGTGAAGGCGAGCTGCTGGGCATCGTCGATATCCTGGTCGCGGAACACCAGCACGGCGTACTTGTCCATGCCGGCATGGACCGCCGCGACTTCGTCCGGCGTGAGCGGCCGGCGCATGTCGATGCCCGAAACCTCGCCCGCGAAGCAGGGCCCGACCTGGCGGATGGTGACGGCCATCGACGGCCTCCGTTCAGTGGAGCGGCGAGAACTTCGCCGGGATGGCGAGCGTCGTCTCCTGCTTCAGCATGATCGTGCTGGGATCGCGCGGCGGCGGCCAGATGCCCTTGGCGACGGCCTCGGCGCGGATGCGCTCGCGCTCGCCCATGTTCTTGTAGGCCCAGACATGGACCCACTGGTTGAGATCGCCGATGTCGGTGAAGCCCGCGAAGATCAGCGGCGACAGCGCCATGCGCGCCTTGATGTGGCCCGACCAGCGCTCGATCACCTTGGGGATCATGCCGATCGCGAAGGTGTAGGTGCGGAACTCATAGATGTTGCCGTGCTCGCCCGACGCGAAGTTGGGCGAGAAGGGCGCGCCGAGCAGGATCTTGCTCTCCATGGTGACCACGAAATCGGCGATCGCCGGCGGCCAAACCTTCTTCTCGACCGCCTCGGCGCGGATCTTGGCGCGCTCGTTGGTGTCCTTGTAGGGCCAGATATGGATGATCTGGTTGAGCGTCCCCACTTCGCTGCGCCAGAAGCCGGCGAGCGGCGAGAGCTTGACCCGCTCGGCGATTTTGTCGGCGAAGGCCTGCTCGGCCTGCGGCACCGTGCCCGGCTTCAAAAGGTAAGTGCGGATTTCATAGATCATTTTGTCCTCCCAGAATATTCGCACTCTTGTCGAAATACGAACCGTGTCATCCCGAGCGCAGCGAGGGACCCTTCGTCGGCGCCGGCAAAGGTCCCTCGCTTCGCTCGGGATGACACGAATACCTTAACAAGCACCCTCCGTCATTCAGCCGCCGCCGCCCGCACATTCGTGCGGAACGCTGGCATGACTTCCTTGGCGAAGCGGTCGAGCTGGTGCAGCGTCGTCGCGAGCGGCGTGCCGAGCGGCATGCTGCAGATAACGCGCTCGAGACCCGGATAGCGTTTCTCGACCGCCTTCAGTGCCTCGATGATGTCGGCCGGCGTGCCGGCCAGAAAGCCGCCCGCCTTCACCGCATCCTCGATGCGCGGCAGCCTGGCGTTGGGCACCAGGGCGGGATTGCGCATGGCGGCGATCTGCTCGTCGGTGATGGCGCGCACCAGGCGGAGCTCGCCGAACATCTTCATATTCTCTTCGTAGTAGGCAGCGGCGGCGCGCATCGCCGCCTCGCGGCTCTCGGCGATGTGGAACTGGAAGCCGAGCGCCAGCCGCTCGCCGGGTTTGAGCTGGATGCCGCGCCGCGCATAGGCTTGGCGAAAGCCCTCCATGTGGCGATCGACCGCGCCGCCTTCGGCCGAGCCGCCGCCGATCAGGCCGCAGATGCCGTATTTGGCCATGAAATCGAAGGCGCGCTCCGAGCCGCTCTGGATCGGCTGCCAGCATTCGACCGGCAACCGCATCGGCCGCGGCACCAGGGTGAGCTCCTTCAGCGTGTAGCCGCGGTAGGGCACCTCGGGTGGCAGCGTGTAGTACTTGCCCTTGTGGCTGAAGCGTTCCTCGTTGAAGGCCTTGAAGATGATATCGACGCCTTCCTCGAACAGCTCGCGGTTGGCGTTCTGGTCCAAGAGCGGCGAGCCGAAGGTCTCGACCTCGCGCGTGTGGTAGCCGCGGCCGATGCCGAAGATCACCCGCCCGCCGCTCAAGACGTCGGCCGTAGCATAGTCCTCGGCCAGCCGAAGCGGATGCCACATCGGCACGATGTTGAAGCCGCAGCCGATCTTGAGCTTCCTGGTCTGGTTGACGAGGTGCATCGCCATCATCAGCAGGTTGGGGATGCACTCGGTTCCCTCGGGCTGGAAATGGTGCTCGGCCATCCAGAAGGTGTCGTAGCCCAGCGCGTCCATCTTCTTGGCGTAGGCCACGGACTTGTGCAGCGTGTCGGCCAGCTCGGCGTTGGA
>JBPYDO010000348.1:0-3537 GCA_051985755.1 Reyranella sp.
GGTCTTGTGGGGCATCTTTGCCGCGCTGATCGTCGTCGTGATGGGCATGCTGCTGCCCGCCTGCGGCCTCGCCTTGCCGGGATATGGCTTATGGCATCGCATCGGGTTGGCCTTCTGCGGCAGCCCGACGGCCACCGTCGTGCAGGATCACAGCCGACAGCTCAGGGAGCTCGCGCACCAGCTCGAGCTGCGAATCGCCCAGCAGCAGGCTGACTGCCTCGCCCGATTGCCGCCCGCGCCATTACACGGCGGGCCAACTCCGACATCGCCGCGGCATGTGGGACCACACGAGGCCGTGCGAATATCACCCGAGACTCCGAATACGCCTTCCACTCCACACGAGCCCAGCAAGCCGCTCTCGCCCAAACATGAGGAAACCGTCGTCCCTCAATCCCCCGAAACTCCCCACTCCGAGCCAAAAGTTTCGCCGCCCAAGTCCACGGCTGAGATGTCCTTTCTCAAGGGCTGCTGGCAGAGCGAGCCTTTTCAATTCTCGCCGCAGCTTCCCAAGAGTGTGTCCACCTACTGTTTCGATGAGGCAGGCTCGGGCCAACTGCAAAGCAGCCGCCCGGACGAACCCGGCTATGTCTGCCGCATACCGGTCACCGCCGCCTACGACCAGGAGGCGGTGCGACTGCAGGAATCGGATGCCACGTGCAGTGACGGCTCGCTCTGGTATGCCGACCATCTCGATTGCCGTCGCAGTGGCAATGAAGTTCTGCAATGCACCGGAAAATCCGCGACGCCTGGGGGCGCGGAAACCTTCGCGGTAAGGCTCACCAAGACGAAGTGAGCCGCGCCCATTGTCGGCGCACCACCCATCGGCTATTTTTTTCGTGGGGGGCGCACAACCATCTCTTCATGTCGAGAGACCCGGTGCGCGTGCGGTTGTCGCTGCTCGTGGCTTGGCCGGAGGACGCTTGCCATGCTTCGCCAGATGATCATGGCCCAGCAGCAATATCTCGCGGCCTGCGCGGTCGGCGCAGCCGTCGCTTGCCTCGTCGGTTCTGCGAGTCTTGCGGGGCCGCTGCCCCCCGGCGGCGCGACACCCGTATCGGCACTTCAGGCCGTGGACCAGTTGCGTTCACCGAGCGACCGCCGTCCCACCAGCCTGTACGCCATCGAAGCGCGCCTCAACTTCAATTGTCTCGATGCCGTCAACTACGACGCCGCGACCGGACGTATTTCCCTGGTTGGCCACCTGGATCCGCACTATTTCGGACCGCGCATTCCCTATTTCCAGTATCTGGCTGCGCTGCTCGAAGCGAAGGGCGGCGCCGCTCATTTCTCGCTGGAGACCACGACTGAGTCGCGCAAGTCCCTACAGGCGAAGGTTGCTGCCGCCAGTCACTTTTCGCGCCGCAGTGTGTTGCCGTATTTTCAGAAGATTTTCGACGGACAGGGCAACATCACGCATCTCGGACGGTCCATTCTCGCCTCATTGGGTTTTTCGCCGATCGCGGGACATAGACTGCCAGGCTCCTTTGGCGCCGCCGTGGAAGCATTGCCGTCCGGTGCGGTTCGTGTCGTCGCCCTGCTCGAATACTCGCCGGCCTACTATGCCGGCCTGAAGGCCGGCGATGAGATCACGCGCTTCAACGGCCACGTGCCGTTCTCTCCCGACGAGTTCGCCCGTCTGATGCGCTTCGCTGGAGCGGCACACCAGGTAACGATCGAATACCGGCGAGGCGGTCGACCGTTCAAGGTCCCGTCCGTACTGCCGCCGGACCAGAATACCGATCCCTGGGAAGGGGCCACGCAATCGGATGTCGACGCGCTTCTCTACGCGAAAGAGGGGCAGCCTGAGCGCGCCAAAGCGGCCTACCTTCTCGGCGTCCTGGCCAGGCTCGCCACCGGGCCGTCGCGGCCGACCGTGCTTGCAGCAATTGCACGCAACCTGGGTGGCGCTCGTGAGGTGGCCCAGTTACTCGGGCGCACGGCGCCCGATCAACCGATCAACGCGGCAACCGAAGCCGAGGTGGCGCGCCTCGCCCTCGCCCGCCTCGACACCACGTTCGGTCTTGCGGGCCAAGCACCGCAATCGGGTGGGTCGCCAGTCGACGCGGTAATCGCCTTCAGGAGCCGGCTGCCCTCCACCGCCGACAGGCTGGGCGACCTTGCCGTCAATGACCCTGCGGGCTTCCAGATTCCACCTGAACTGTTCGAGCTGATGTTCAACGCGCACCTCGAGAGCGCACCGAAGTATTTCGGCGATTCGCCCAACACCCAGCTCGCCAGGTTGATGTTCGAAGCGGACTATTCGGTGATCAAGCGACTGCCCAATCGCGTCGATCTCAAGGCGCGCATTCCGGGCTACATCACTTTGTTCGACTACGGCGAGAAGCACCCCAAGGACTTCGACAGCGCGGTGCAGAGAACGCGAGTCTGGATCTCGGTCGAGAAGCTCGATGTCGCGCAGTCGGCCAAGGGCGACACACTGGTGATCAAAAACATCAAGATGCGCTTCAATCGCCGCCGGATGATCACCGACGAAGTCGATACGGCAACCGACCAAGGCTACGAAAATCTCCTGACGTCGCTCTACGACCAGCTCGCGGAGTACTATCCGACGCTGCACGAGTTGCGGGAGGCGGCCAAGCTCGGCGCCGTTGCCCTGTGGATCCGAAAGAAGACGCCGAACTACCGGCTTCCAGCCGAGGGGCGGGTCGTCTGGAATGGCCCGGCCAAGGTGCCCGGCATGACCTACATGCACACGCCGATCAAGGGCAGCGACGACATCCTGATCGTCGGCCACGGTGGCGTAAGCCTGAAGCCGCCCTTCGACAGCACCGCTCTGGTCAGGGCGCCGGTCGACCGCAAAGCGCCTGAGCCAAGCACGGTTCCGCAGATGACAACCCGGCCAACCGATACGACGACGGCGGCGCTGCAATCGGCGTATGGCGCGGCCCAGAAGGAAGTGCAGGCTGTAGCCTCGACCGCGCGCGCCCTGATTGACGGTCAGCCCAAGGAAGTCGCTTCGGTCACACCCAGCAAGATCAAATCCGGCACCCTCGATTTGCGCGATGCGGTGGTCGACAAGGCCGCCGCAGAGAAGGAGGAGAAGGACCTCCGCGATAAAATCGCCAAAGACGAAAGGGATGGAAACAAGCGTCTGACGGCAGGCGACAAGCTGCAGCTTGCCTGGATGCTTCACGAAAAGGGCGACGATCGACAAGCGATCAAGCTGATCGAGGAGGCACGCAAGCTAGCCCCTGATCATCCGATGCCCTTGCTGCTCCAGGCGGCGACCCAAGAGGAGTCCGGCGACCGGCTCGGCGCCATAGAGTCACTGAAGCAGTATGTGGCTCGCGATCCCGGGAACGGCGCGGCAAAGGCCATGTTGACCCGGCTCGAAGCCGACCAGCGCGACGGCGTCGTGTCGCCGGGTCGGCTGCGGCCGTTCCCGCAGTCCAACGGGCCGACGCCGTCGCCCCAGCCCTCGGATGGGGGACCCGGCGGGTCATGCACTGGCAACTGCGCATTGCGCCAGCTCCTCGGCCTGAGGAATACCTACGGCGCAGCCTTGGGAGGAGAAGG
>JBPYDO010000349.1:0-4919 GCA_051985755.1 Reyranella sp.
TGCAGCGCGGCACCAATCATTCCTGGAGCGTGCGCGGCAACGAGCCCTGCGTGATCGCCGCGGTACTCATAGACGCGAAGCCGGTCGGGCGTTTGGCGAAGAAGGCCAAGCACCCGCCGGCGAAAGCTAAGCGAAAGAAGAAGCGCTAGAGCACGTTCCGCCCAACTGGAACCAGTTGGGCGGAAGGTCGTGCTCTAGAACAATAAATTCCTAGAGCAGCTTCCCCCGGTCAGATGGAACCGCTAGCGGCTCCATCTGACCGGGCGCTGCTCTAGTCCGCGCCCCGTCACGGCGGCGTGGTGTCGGCTTTCTGCCAGTTCTTGTCGGGATCGAACAACTTGATCTCGGCGGCGCGCTGGGTGGTGTCGGGCCCGAGATCCTGGTCGAACACCTCGCCGCGCTGGTTGACGATGAAGGTCGACACGCCGGTCTCGCCGTAGGTCACCGGTGTGGCGATCACGCCGAAGCCGCCGATCAGCCGGCCCTTGATGATGTAGTCCTGCGCACCGTAGTGCGCCGCCGAGCCTTGGCCAAAGAGCAGGCGGAAGTGATAGCCGTTGTAGCCTTCGCCCGGCTTGACGCCCTTGGCCTCGCGCTGCGCCTGCGCCTGGGCGACCAACGGGCCGAGCGGGCTCTCGGGCTCGCCGGGCGCCGTCTCCCAGTAGAGGCCATCCTTCTTGCCGGGCGAGCTCTTGAACTGCCGGGCATATTGCGGCACGCCGGTCTTCATCGGGTCGAGCGCGGCGTAGTCGCGCTGGGCATCGACGATCGCCAGCAGGGTCTGGATCGTCGCCAGCTCGTCGTGGCCGATGCGACGCGCCTGCATCTCCTTGCGTCCGGCGGCGATGTCGAAGCGCCATTGATCGCCGCTCTTGACGATCGGGATGGGCATGATCCAGCCGGTGGTCCCAACCTCGACCTTGGCCGTGTCGCCGCTCACCGTCACCTTGTGGTTGGCGTCCCAGGCCTGCACGAAGCGGTTGCGCCGCCGGTCCTGGTCCTCGGCAGTGGTCGGCACCAGGCCCCACCAGCTCTGACCGAGGATCGCCGCCATCGCCTTGTCGTCGTCGCGACGCATCGCGTCGGTCAGGGCGTCGGCCGCGGCCTCGGCCGTGGAAAAGCCCTGCAGCGGGGGCGCCGGCGTGTCGGTTTGCGCGATGGCTGGCGCGGCGAGTCCTGCCGTCAGCGCGAGCAGGAGCAGGCCGCGACGGAGCATCGAGGCGATCATCGCTTTTGTCCTTTCGACGGCTGCGGGGCGGGATGGGACGCTGCCGGACGCGGCGGCGGAGGGGGCGGCGGCGATGGCCGCGGCGCCGAGTGCTGCGCCATCCGCTGCATTTGCTGATTGCCGCGCTGCGACTCGTGGTTGACCTGGGCGCCGCGCTGCACACCGCTGATCGCCGTGTGCGACTGCGACTGGTACGACATGGTGCGCTGCTGTATCTGGGCCGGCGCCGGCGGGCTGGGCGGATGCTGCACCGTGTTGACCTGGTGCGCCATCTCAGGCCGCCCAGTGACCTGGTTGTGCTGAATCTGCGTCTGCACCTGGTTGTGCTGCGTCTGCACATTGGTGATCTGCGGCTTGCGTGCCGCCTCGATGCGGCCGCTGGTTTGCGGATGCTGACCCTGCGGTGAGCCCTGCGTGGCTTCGGTGCGGCCGCGGAACTGCTGGCGCTGGTCAGCGCCAGCCCGCGGCTGATAGCGCTCGCGGGTCGCGACGTCGCGATAGGCGACGCCGCGGCGATGTTCGGGATCGTGCTCCCACGCGCCATGGCGATCGCGCAGATGACTGATGTCGTAGTGGCGGTCGATGTTCACGACCCGGCGGTCGTCGATGTCGATGTAGCCCCGGCCACGCCAGTCGCCGCGGCCCCAGTGCCAGCCGCCGAACAGGAAGGCCCCGGCCCTCAGCCCGATGCCGAACATGAAGCCTGCCGCGACGATGCTGTAGCCATAGCCCGGCAGGGGCGGATAGTAGAACGGCGGGTAGGCGGGATATGGCCAGGCGCCGTACGCCCAGATCGGGTTGTAGTAGGGAACGTAGACCACGTCCGGATCGGAGGGCACGATCTCGATGATGCGATCGGGGCCGGCGCCCAGGTACTGGACCTGCTCGTAAGGTATGTTCGCGAGCCGGCCGGCATCGGCGGCGCGGGCGCGCAGGCGCTGGATCGAGTCGGAGACGTCGCCCGGCTGCGCCAGCTCGGCATCGCCGATGTTCTGCGTCCAGTCGAGATGGTTGTCCATCTGGGCGAGAACCTGCGGGAAGGCGACCATCGACTTCACGCTGACATCCCAGTCCATCCCCGCCACCGCGTTCACCGCGTCGCTGCCGCGCAGCCCCGGATTGGCCTGCGACCAGCGCGCCGCTTCGTCGACCTCAGAGGGATAGGTCGCGGCCATCAGCGTTTGCGACAGCAGCGCGTCGGGATAAAGCGCGATCGGCGCCAGCATCTGGTCGAGCTGCTCGGGTGAGAAGATCGGCGCCGGTTGCGCACGCAGGGCCCGCATCGGCCCCAGCACGGCAATCGTGGCGATACCCGTCAGGAGATAGCGACGCTGCAGGATGTTCGTTGTCATGGTGCCCACTCAGTTTACCGAAACCGTTGCCTCCGACTTACACCAGGCTTCCCCGGCTCCGCGTTCGTTCTTTGCAGAGGTTACGATTCGGTAGAGAGCGGCATCCCCGCCTGCAACGTATCCGCGTATCTCACGATCGATTGAGAGTGCTGGCAAAACGTCAGTCCACCGTAAGCTCAAAAAGAAGCGCGCCACCCGAATGGTGACGCGCTCACACTTCTTTACATCTCAGCCTTCAGCCTGCCGCCATCAATCAGCGGCCATTCTGGGTGCGGTCGCGTCGAGCGCCGCGCTGAGACGCGGCGGCGACATCGGCAGGTCGAGCATGCGAACGCCGGTGGCGCGGGCGATGGCGTTGCCGACGGCCGCGGTCGGCGGAACGATCGGCACCTCGCCGACGCCGCGCACGCCGTAGGGATGCGTCGGGTTCGGCACCTCGACCAGGATGGTCTCGATCATCGGCAGGTCGGAGGCGACCGGCATGCGATAGTCGAGGAAGCCGGGATTCTCGAGCCGGCCCTTCGAGTTGTAGATGTACTCCTCGTTCAGCGCCCAGCCGATGCCCTGCACGGCGCCGCCCTGCAGCTGACCCTCGACGTACGACGGATGGATGGCGGTGCCGACGTCCTGCGCCGCGGTATAGCGGCCGATGGTGACGCAGCCCGTATCGTGGTCGACCTTGAGGTCGACGACGTGCACGCCGAAGCCCGGCCCGGCGCCCGTGACGTTCAACTGGGCATGGCCGTTGATCGGTCCGCCCGTGCGGCCCGCCTGCGCGGCAAGCTGGGCGATCGAGAGCGGCTCGAACTCGCCGACGTTGGAGCCGGCCGGCTTGGCCATGCCGTTCTCCCAGATCACCGCGTCGGGATCGACCTTCCAGATCTTGGCGGCGCGCACCTTCAGCTCGCGGATCAGATCGCGCACCGAGTTCACCACCGCGAGACCGGTGGCGAAGGTGACGCGGCTGCCGCCGGTCACGAAGTTGAAGCCGATCGATGCCGTGTCGGCGATCACCGGCCGCACCTTGTCGTAATCGACGCCGAGCTCTTCCGCCGCCATGAGGGCGAGCGAGGCGCGGCTGCCGCCGATGTCGGGATTGCCCGAGATCACCGTCACCGTGCCGTCCTCGCCGACATGCGCCGCGGCGCTCGAATCGGCACCGACATTGAACCAGAAGCCGGCGGCGACGCCGCGCGCATAGCCCGGCTTCACCGGCTTCTTGTAGTGCTCGGAGTCCTTCACCGCCTCCAGGGTCTCGACCATGCCGATGGTGTTGAAGGTGACGCCATAGGCCGTCTTGGTGCCTTTCTTGGCGGCGTTCTTCAGGCGCAGCTCGATGGGATCCATCTTCAGCTCTTGCGCCAGGATGTCGAGGGTCGACTCGACACCCCACGCCGAGATCGGCGCGCCGGGTGCGCGATAGGCCGCGACCTTGGGGCGGTTGCTGACGACGTCGAAGCCCACGATGTGCATGTTGTCGATGTCGTAGCAGGCATAGGCGCACATGCAGGAGGGACCGACCGGCGAGCCCGGGAAAGCGCCCGCCTGCATCGCTACCGTGCATTCGGCCGCCACGATGCGGCCGTCCTTGGTGGCGCCGATCTTGACGTGCACGTCGCCGCCCGGTGCCGGACCCGACGCCCGGAACACCTCCTCGCGCGTCATGGTCATCTTCACCGGCTTGCCGGATTTCTGCGACAGGCGGATTGCCAGCGGCTCGAGGTAGACCACGGTCTTGCCGCCGAAGCCGCCGCCGATCTCGGTCGGCGTCACGCGGATCTGCGAGGTCTCGAGGTTGAGGAGCCGGCTGCAGAAGCCGCGCACCTGGAAGTGGCCTTGCGTCGTCGACCAGACCTGGACCTGGCCGTCCTCGCTCGCCATCGCCAGCGCCGCGTGCGGCTCGATATAGCCCTGGTGCACGGCCTGCGTAGTGTAGTCGCGCTCGACTACGACTTCGGCCTGGGCGAAACCCGCCTTGGTGTCGCCCTTGTTGAACTCGATGCGCTTGGCGATGTTCGAGGCCTTGGTGGCCGGCGGATTGGCGCCCTCGGTCATCAGGTGATCGTGCAGCACCGGCGCGTCGTCTTTCATCGCGTCGCTGACGTCGATGACGTGCGGCAGCACCTTGTAGTCGACCTTGATCAGCGCCAGCGCCTCCTTGGCGACCGCCTCACTGACGGCCGCGACGGCGGCGACGGGATGACCCTCATATAGCGCCTTCTCGCGCGCCATGATGTTGCGCGTGATGTCGCGCAGGTTCACCTGCATCTCGCCGGCGGGCACCGTCAGGTTGGCCTGCTCGGGGAAGTCCGCAGCCGTCACGACCGCCTTCACGCCGG
>JBPYDO010000350.1:0-4757 GCA_051985755.1 Reyranella sp.
TGCTTCCTGCTGGCGCTCATGGCGCTCGCCCTCGGCGCGCGGGTCACCGCGAATCTCACCAGCGGCCGCTCGGGCCGCGCGCTCGTGGCAAGCCGTGACCACGATCTCGCGGCCGCCGCCCAGGGCATCGACGTCGCGAGCGTGCGTGCCATAGCGTCGGGCCTCGCCGGCGCCTTCATCGCCCTGGCGGGCTGCCTGTCGTCCTTTCAGTTCGGCTTTGTCGGGCCCACTGCCTACAACCTGTCTCTCTCGCTGCAGATGCTGTTCGGGCTGGTGGTGGGCGGCATGAATTCCATCGCCGGCGCGATTGTCGGCGGCCTGATCCTGGAATTCCTGCCGGGCTGGGTGGCCTGGCTTGGCAAGGGGCTGTCGGCGCTGCTGTTCGCCGCCCTGATGATCGCCGCCATCGTCGCTATGCCGGATGGCATCGCCGGGGCGAGTCGTCGTCTGCTGCAGCGCCTGCGCTGGAAGGTCAATTCCCCCTGAACACAGGCGCCCGTTTCTCCACGAAGGCGCGGGCGGCTTCCTTGTGGTCGTTGGTCTCGCCGGTGCGGATCATGCGCGCCGCCTCGCTGTCGAGCGCCTCGGCGAGCGAGCCCTCCTCCGCCACCTTCATGTTCTGCTTGACGTGCCACCACGCGACGCGCGGCCCGGCCGCCAGCTTCTTGGCGAAAGCCATGGTCTCGCTGTCGAGGTTGGCGTCGTCGATCACGCGATTGGCAAGCCCGAGCTTCTCGATCTGCTCGGCATTGAGGATCTCGGCCGTGAAATACAGCTCGCGCGCCTTGGCCGTGCCAACGAGCTTGTGCAGGAAATAGTGCGAGCCGAAGTCGCCGGAGAAGCCGACCTTGGCGAAGGCCGTGGTCATGCGCGCCGACTTGCCGGCGAAGCGCATGTCGGCGGCGAGCGCGATCGACAGGCCGGCGCCCGCCGCGACACCGTTGATCATGGCGATGGTCGGCTTGCCCATCTCGTGCAGCAGCTCGGAGACGCGCATGCGTTCCCGCAGATCCTGGACCTTGTCTTCATAGCTCTTTTCCTGGTCGCGACCGGCCGCCATCGACTTCACGTCGCCGCCGGCGCAGAAGGCTTTGTCGCCCGCGCCGCGCAGCACGACGCAGCCGATGTCGCGCGAGCTTGCCGCCTCGCCGAGCGCCTCGTCGAACAGCGACATCATCTCCCGGCTGAGCGCATTCATCGCCTCGGGCCGGTTGAACACGATCTTCATGACGCCGTCCTCGACGGACTTCAGCAGATCGGGCATGGAACACTCCTTTGCATTTCGTTTCGCCTCGTTGCGTCGATGGTTTAGTAAACCAGGTGGCCGCGCAACGGCATTCCGTCTTGCGTGGCGGAAATGCACGGCCCGCCTTAACTCGTGGCCTTATCCATCTCCTGCAAAGTATATGTGAGCACAAGCGACAGCAGGTAAACCTGAAATGCCGGATCGAACTCGGGCGGAAGGCGCATGTGCATCGCGCGCGTAAAGAACTTCTCTTGTCCGACCGTGCCAATCAGCTGGTCGATACCGTCTCGGTAGAGCTGGAACAGCCTGCGTTTGGGGCGAAGCTGGAAACTATCGGCGCCGTGCGTGACGTGGAAGGTCGCCTTGGTCTGCGCACCGAGAGCGAGGATGGCGCCACTTTCGTCCTTCAAAGCCCACGGGTTTGGCGGCGGCTTCTCGCCGCCCTGGAACATGCGGACGAGCTGGCGGTAAAGGGTCTCGTCCGGTCGATCCTCCGCCCGCTCCATGCGATAGGACCTCGCGCCGATGGTGATGGTCGCGCGCATCTGTTTCTTGTCGTAAACCAGGCTACCGACCGGCTTTTCGTCGTCCAGGACGTCGAAGATCAGGTCGGTGTTGAAGAAGCCGACATTGTCGCGCTTGCCTGGCAGTGTCGTGAGCATGGCTTCTCCCCCGCAGTTCGAAATTATTATACGCGATGCGGATAAAATAGCGGCTTGGAAGGCGCCGCCGGCGAGCGTCTAATGGGGCCTTGCGGAGGAAACATGTCGCCTGACTCAGCGTCCGTTGCCGCCACGCGTTCGGACCCACTCTATGCCGAACTCGAGGAGCGCATCCTCGCCCGCGACCAGAAGGGCGCCAGCGACGTCTACTATAAGCTGGTCAAGGCGGGCCGGCCGCTCCCCGAGATGCTGGCCGAAGCGGTGCGCATCCACGGGCCCTACACCCATGTGCCCTATCACGAGCGCATGGACGACGGTTACGTGAACTTCGTCAACAACGACCATTGCCTGTTGAGTGCCCGCTCCAGCCTCTACCTCTCCAAGATGCTGCCGGGCGCGGCGTCCGGCCTGCCGATGGCGCAGACCATCTGGTACATCCCGACCGGCCTCGACATCTGGAACCAGAAGATCGGCAAGGCGCCCGGCCACTATTCGCGCGGCCCAGGCCCCGCCCCGTCCGGCCCGCCGCCGGCACCCGTCGTGCACTGGCCCGATCAGGAGCCGCTGGCCCTCGACGGACCGCTCAAGGAACGGCTCGGCAAATGGATGTCCCTGGTGCATCGAGGCCAGGTAATCGACGCCTATCGCGTGTTCCTGGGGCTGATGAAAAATCCTGCCGAGCGCCGCGAGGTGTTGGCCGAGCTCTGCTTCGCCGGCCTGATCGACGTGCAGGATCGCTCCTTCCAGAACCGCTCCTACACCACCGGCCACAAATCCTTCCGCGCCCGCGCCACGGTCGAGCTGGGCGAGGCGATCGGCTGGGACAAGGCGCATGCCGTGCTCTATGCCGGCGCGCTCGATATCGCCGTCGGCCCGCGCTGGTACTCGCTCTACGAAGTGGCGTGCAATTCCGTCATGACCTATCTCGAGGGCCAGACCCTGCATGCCATCCCCTATGGTGGCACGACCGAGGGCGAGCGCGCGCTGCTCGCCAACAACACGACGCCGCTCACCAAACCGGAGTCGGACGCGCTGATCGACGTGATCGTGCGCGAGCCCGAGCCCGCTTATCTGCTCAAGCTCACCGACTTCTTGAAAGCTGGCAGGAACCCGCGCTCGATCCTCGATGCCCTGCAGGTCGGCTCGGCCCAGGTCGTGCTGGAGACGCATGGCGAGCTGAACTTCTCGCTGGCGCAGCACTGCTTCGAATACCTCAACAGCCTCGCCTGGTTCTGGGACACGTTCGAGCACCCGCAGCGCATCAAGCTGCTCTATCTCGCGAGCGCCTATCTCAATCAGGCGGCGTGGCACCAGAAACTGATCGGCGAGCTGACGCCACCCCGGATCGAGAAGCCAACCGGCGTCAGCGGCATGGACGCCGAGCGCATGGCGGGCGCCGTCGAAGCCGCGACAATCGCACTCGACGGGCCCAAGGCCGCCGGCTGGGCGCAGGCCTATCTCGATGCCGGCCACGATACGGGGCCGTTGGTGCGTGCACTCGCCACCGCCTGCTGCCGATTGGGCAACGATCCGCACAACCAGGAGATCGCCCTCTGCATGCTGGAGGACTACGGCAAGAACAAGAATGCCGACCGCGGCCGCCTCTTGCTCACCGCCGCCCACCACACGGCGCTGCATCGCAAGTACGGCGATCCGCTGGCCTGCAGCCGCCGCTTCGGCCAGGCGATGGGAGTGGCGGCGCTGCAATAGCTCTTCGGAGCGTGCATGGCCTACGTCTTCGACCTCGGCAATCCGGCGACCAACGCCAATCCGTTTCCTGAGTTCGCGCGGCTGCGTGCCGAGGATCCGGTGCATTGGTCGCCGGCCATGAAGGCGTGGATCATCACGCGCTACGCCGACGTACGACAGGTGGCGTTGAACAACCGCGAGATCTCGGCCGACCGGCTAACGCCGTTTTTCAAGGCCAACCCTGAGTACCAGCGCGGCTCGATCGAGAGCCTGGTCCGCTACCTCAATCACTGGATGGTGTTCCGCGACTCGCCCGACCACACGCGGCTCAGGCGCCTCTTCACCAAGGCCTTCACGCCCACCGCGGTCGAGAACCTGCGCCCCAACATCGAGGACATCGTCGCCCACCTGATCGACGGTATGCAGGCCAAGGTGCGGCGCGGCGAGCCGGTCGACTACATCGCCGACTTCGCCTATCCGCTGCCGGCGTCGGTGATCATGGATCTGCTGGGCGTGCCGCGCGCCGACCTGGCGATCGTCAAGCTGTGGAGCGACGACATCGCGCTGTTCATCGGGACGGCCCAGGTCGCCGGCAACAAGTACCTGCGCGCCGAGGCCGGCGCCAAGGCGATGTCGGGCTATTTCCGCGCGCTGGTGGAGGCGCGCACCGCCGCGCCGCGCGCCGATATGATCAGCCAGCTGGTACTGGCGCGCGACGACCGCGATGCGCTCACCACCGACGAGATCATCGGCACCTGCATCTTGCTCCTGTTCGCCGGCCACGAGACCACGACCAACCTGATCGGCAACGGCTTCCTCTATTCGATGCAGCACCGCGCTCAGTGGGAGCGCCTGGTCGGCGAGCCGGCTTTGGCCGAGAGCGCGGTCGAGGAATATCTGCGCTACGACGGCCCGAGTGGCGCCGTTGCGCGGGTCGCCACGGCCGACCTCGAAATGGCCGGCAAGACGATTCGCGCCGGCGAGCGGGTCTTTGCCTTCGTCAACTCCGCCAACCGCGATCCCGAGGCGTTCAACGATCCCGACCGCTTCGACATCGGCCGGCCGCAGAACCCGCACTTGACCTTCGGCCACGGCATCCATTTCTGCCTCGGCGCCCCGCTCGCCCGCCTGGAGGCGCGCATCGCCGCCATCCGGTTGGC
>JBPYDO010000351.1:0-18792 GCA_051985755.1 Reyranella sp.
CAGGCCGCGGCGCAGGCCGGCAAGCCGCCGGGCGTCGTGCTGATGAGCGCCAACTTCCTGCTCGACCTCAAGATCTCGGGCGATATCGTCTCGCTCGAGCCGCAGCTCAAGGCCGAAGACACCACGCGCGAGAAGTTCCTGGCCGACTTCTGGCCGGCGCTGCATATCAACGCCACGGTCGACGGCGAGCTTTACGGCATCCCCTACCAGAACTCGACGCCGCTGCTCTACTACAACGTCAACCACTTCAAGGAAGCCGGCCTCAATCCCGACAAGCCGCCCGTCACCTGGGCGGAATTCGTCGACGACGCCAAGAAGCTCACCAAGCGCAATGGCGATTCGGTCGAGCGCTGGGGCTTCGCGATGCCGGAGAACTACGACTACTTCGGCTGGCTGATGGAAACGCTCTGCATGTCCAACGGTGGCCGCTACTACAACCAGGACTACGGCGGCGAGATCTACTACGACACGCCGTCGATGCTGGGCGCCGCACAGTTCGTCGAGGACCTCATCTTCAAGCACAAGGTGATGCCGCAGGGCGTCGTCGAGCAGGGCGCGATCTCGACCAATTTCGTGGCCGGCAAGACCTCGATGATCTTCCTGTCGACCGGCAGCCTCTCCTTCATCCGCAAGAGCATGAAGGAGCCCTACAAGGTCGCGTTCATACCCAAGAACATCCGAAACGCCGTGCCGATCGGCGGCGCCTCGCTGGTGCTGTTCAAGGGACAGAGCCCCGAGCAGCAGAAGGCCAGCTGGAAGTTCGCCAAGTGGCTGAGCTCGGCCGAGAACCTCGGCAGCTGGAGCCGCTTCTCGGGCTACTTCGCGCCGCGCAAGTCGTCCTACGACCTGCCCGAGATGAAGGAGTTCTTGGCCAAGAACCCCGACGCCAAGGTGGCGATCGACCAGCTCCGCTACGCCCAGCCCTGGTTCGCGACCTACCAGACCGTGGCGGTGCGCAAGGCGCTCGAGGACGAGATGCAGGCGGTGCTGAACGGCAAGAAGAAGGCAGCCGACGCGATCAAGGAGGCGCAGAAGAACGCCGATGCGCTGCTCAAGCCCTATGTCGACCGCACGGCAATGAAACTGCCGTAAGCGACATCCCCTGTGTCATCCCGAGGGCGAAGCCCGAGGGACCTTTCCGGCAACAGGAAAGGTCCCTCGCTTTGCTCGGGATGACACGATAGGTGTGACCGCACCTCGCGTGATTATAGGAGTACCCATGACCCTGATTGCCCAGATCACCGACATGCACATCAGGCCTCCGGGCAAGAAGGCCTATGGCGTGGTCGATACCGAGAGCATGCTGCGCGCCGCGGTGGCGTCCATCGAGGCGCTCAATCGCAAGCCCGACGCGGTCCTGGCCACCGGTGACCTCACCGATTGCGGGCTGGCCGAGGAGTACGAGCTCCTACGCGACATCCTCGATGACCTGTCGATGCCGGTGTACCTGATCCCCGGCAATCACGACCGGCGCGACAACCTGCGCACGGTCTTCGGCAGCGACGGCTACTTGCCGGCCGACGGCGAGTACCTGCACTACACCGTCGAGCATCTGCCGCTGCGCCTGATCGGCCTCGACACCGTGGTACCCGGCAAGGGCCATGGCGAGATGGACCAGCCGCGCCTCGACTGGCTCAAGGCGCGGCTCGACGAGCAGCCCGGGCGGCCGACGCTCATCTTCATGCATCACCCGCCCTTCCCCACCGGTCTGCAGCACATGGACTCGATCAACTGCCGCAACGCCGATGGCCTGGCCGCCGTGCTGAAGGGCCGCGACAATATCGAGCGGGTGGTCTGCGGCCACCATCACCGCTCGATCCAGACCCGCTTCGCCGGCACGATCGGCAGTGTCGCGCCCTCAGTGGCGCACCAGGTGCTGCTCGACCTGCAGCCGCACGACACCGCGCGCTTCACCATGGAGCCGCCCAGCTACCACTTGCATATGTGGGCGCCGGAGAGCGGCGTGATCACCCACACCGCCTTCATCGGAAACTTCGCCGGTCCCTATCCCTTCCTGCTCGATCCCGACTATCCTGGCTTCCAGCAGAAGAGGACGGCACCTTCGACTCTCGCGGGGCTCTAGAGCTCAGCCTTCCTCCCCATTCCTATGGGGAGGGGGACTCATCTCGGTCCCAGCATCCCGCTCGCCTTGAGCGCGGCGATCGCCGGCTTGTCGTAGCCGATCTCGGCCAGCACCTCGTCATTGTGCTGGCCGATGGTCGGCGGATCGCTCACCAGTGGCGGCCGCCAGCCCAACATCTGGAAGGGCAGCAAGGGCAGGCGGGTCCTGACCTCGCCGGGAAGCGTCGTCGGCGCCAGCGAGCCGTTGGCCAGAAGATGCGGATGGTCGAACAGGTCCTGCGGCCGCGCGATCGGCGCGAAGGACAGGTCGGCTTCCAGGCATATCTTCTCGAGCGCGTCCTTGCTGTAGCGTTTGAAAAGCTCGGCAACCCTGGGCACCAGCCAGGGCCGCGCCTCGATGCGCTGGTTGTTGGTCGCGAGCCGGGGATCGGCCGCCAGGTCGTCCTGCTTGAAGAACTCGCAGAAGCGCTTCCACTGGCCGTCCGACGTGATGCCGATGAAGACCTGCTGGCCGTCCGCCGTGTTGAACACCTCGTAGACCGCCCACGAGCTGACGCGCTCGGGCATCGGTGGCGGCGGCGTGCCGTTCATGGCGGTGATGGCGAGATGCTGGCCCATCAGGAAGACCACCGACTCGAACAGCGCCGATTCGACCAGCCCGCCCTTGCCTGTCGAGTTGCGCTGCTGCAGCGCCAGCACAGTGCCGAAGGCACCGAACATGCCGCCCACGATGTCGACCACCGAGGTGCCGGCGCGCAGCGGCCGGCCGCTCGGGCCGGTCATGTAAGCGAGCCCGCCCATCATCTGCACGACTTCGTCGAGCGCCGGTCGCTTTTCGTAGGGTCCCGGCAGGAAACCCTTCAGCGCGCAGTAAACCAGCCGCGGGTTGATCTTCGCCAGATGCTCGGGTCCCAGCCCTCGCTTGCTCATCGAGCCCGGCGCGAAATTCTCGATCAGCGCGTCGGCCGACTGCAGGAGCTTCACCAGCACCTTGCGGCCCTCGGCTGCATCCGCATCGAGCGCCAGGCTCTTCTTGTTGCGGTTGAAGTAGCCGAAGAAGCCCTGGCCGAAGCCCCTGAGCTTGCGCGTGCGATCGCCGTCGACCGGCTCGACCTTGATCACCTCGGCGCCGAGGTCGGCCAGGATCATTCCGCACGACGGCCCCAGGATCGTGTGCGTGAGCTCGACGACGCGGATGCCCTTGAGAGGAGGAGTCATGCTCATTCGTGGACCGCGGGCCTGCAGGCCCGCTCATGAGCGGAGCTGGAGCTCCGCGATCCCTTAAGAGAACCAGCTATCGATGTCTTTGACCAGCGGCAGGCTGGCCGCCTCGCCCAGCGCGCGATGGCTCATGCCGGCGCCGACGAGGAACGCCTCCTGGTGCGGCACGGCGTTGGCCTTCAGCATAACGCGGATCGCTGGACCGTCGTGGCCCCAGCCGATTGCCTCGACCTTGCCGTCGAAGGCGCGGTTGGCGAGGGCGAGGAAGCCCGCCCGCTCGCCGTCGCTCAGCGCCGGGACGGCGTCGATGTCGCCAAGCAGGAACAGCCGGCCGCCGAACTTGGCCACCAGAGCCGCTGCGAAGTTGCGCGGCTCGACGACGATTTCGCCCTTCGGACCGCGTCTCACTCGCGCCGCCAGAGACAGCGGCATCACCGCCGCCCCCAGGTTGCTGCCAGTATCCATCAGGGCCGCGGTCAGTTCCTTGTAGGTGATGCCCAGCCGCTCGGCGCGCCTGATGCGCATCCGGGCGACCTCGGGGCTGGGCGTCTTCCACGCCTTGGCGGTGGCGCGACGCCACACCCAGGCCTCCCACGACATGTCGAATGTCGGGCCATTGTTGTGGCCAATGCCGGGCCGCCGCAGCAGGGCCTCGATATTGGGATGCCGCAGGCCAAGACGGTCGAAACGATCACCCATTGCGCTATTGTAGTGCAAGGTTTGGGCCAAAAGCGAGGAGCCGCAGCGTGCAGGATTTTCAGGTCGATGTGCTGGTGGTGGGCGCGGGCAATGCCGCGGCGTGTGCGGCGCTCGCCGCGCGTGAGCATGGTGCCAGCGTCGCGATGCTCGAGGCGGCGCCGGAGGCCGAGCGCGGCGGCAATTCGAGCTACACCGCGGGCGCCATGCGCATCGTCTTCCACGGCGTCGACGATCTCGTGCAGCTCTACGATCTCACCGAGGACGAAAAACGCGACGTCGACTTCGGCAGCTATTCGGCCGACCAGTATCTCGACGACATGGGCCGCGTCACCAACTACCGCTGTGACCCGGAGCTGACCGACATCCTGATCCACCGCAGCTTCGCGACGGTCAAATGGATGCGCACCAAAGGCGTGCGCTTCCAGCCCTCCTATGGCCGCCAGGCTTTCAAGGTGAACGGCAAGTACAAGTTCTGGGGCGGGCTCGCGGTCGAGGCATGGGGCGGCGGGCCGGGCCTGGTCGATCTCGAGCACAAGGCCGCGGTCAAGGCAGGTATCGCCATCCACTACGAGACGCCGGCGGTGTCGCTCGTCGAGGAGGACGGCGTGGTGCGCGGCGTGGTCGCCCGCCACAAGGGCCGCAAGGTCACGATCGGCGCCAAGGCCGTGGTGCTGGCCTGCGGCGGCTTCGAGAGCAACGCCGAGATGCGCACGCGCTATCTCGGGCCGACCTGGGACCTCGCCAAGGTGCGCGGCACGCGCTTCAACACCGGCGCCGGCATCAACATGGCGCTGGCGATCGGCGCCAAGCCGCACGGCAACTGGTCGGGCGGCCATGCCGTCGGCTGGGACATGAATGCGCCGGAATTCGGCGATCTCGAGGTCGGCGACAATTTCCAGAAGCATTCCTATCCGCTCGGCATCATGATGAACGCCAATGGCGTGCGCTACGTCGACGAGGGCGCCGATTTCCGCAACTACACCTACGCCAAGTACGGCGCCGTCATCCTGGCGCAGCCGCAGCAATTCGCCTGGCAGATCTTCGATTCCAAGGTGCTCGACAAGCTGCGCGACGAATACCGCATCAAACGCATGACCAAGGTGCGCGCCGACACGATCGAGGAGCTGGCGAAGAAGCTCGAGGGCGTCAACGAGCAGCAGTTCCTAAAGACCATCAAGGAATGGAACGCCGCCGTCATGACCGAGGTGCCGTTCAATCCGGCGATCAAGGACGGCCGCGGCACCCGGGGGCTCGCCGTGCCGAAGAGCAACTGGGCCAACCTGATCGACACGCCGCCCTTCGAGGCCTACGCCGTGACCTGCGGCCTCACCTTCACCTTCGGCGGTCTCAAGATCACCACTAACGGCGAGGTCGAGAGCATCGACGGCCATCCCATCCCCGGCCTCTACGCGGCGGGCGAGCTGGTGGGCGGGCTCTTCTATCACAACTATCCCGGCGGCACCGGTCTGGTCTCCGGCGCCGTGATGGGCAAGCTCGCCGGCGATGGCGCCGGCGCCTACGTCAAAGGAAAGAACTGACGGCCCTCGGCCGTCATCCCGAGCATTTGCGAGGGATCTTTTCGATCAGGCCCTTCGGCTTCGCTCAGGGCGAAACGATCGGCAGCTCACGCTGCCGTTCGTTTCGGCACGACGCAGAAGCCCTGCGCCTCGACCTTCAGGGTCGGATTGAACTTCGAGCGGAAGTTCTCGAAAGCCACCGCGGCCGTCAGCTCGACGATCTGCGCTTCGGTGAAGTGCTTCTTGAGCTCGGCAAACAACGCATCGTCGACGTCGCGGTCGGTGTAGGTGATGCACTCGGCATATTCCAGCGCCACCCGCTCGGCCGGACTGAACAGCTTGCTGTCGCGCCAGTTCAGCACTTCTGCGACCTTGTCCAGCCCACCTTCGGTCTCCGTCACGCGGAAGGAATTGATGTCAATTCAAAACGGGCAGCCGTTGATCGAAGACACCCTGAGATAGATCAGCGGCAGCATGCCCTTGGGCAGCTGTCCCGACTGCTCGATCGCCTGCCCCATGAGACCGGCGGCCCGCATGATCGGCGGGCAGTGCGCGATCACCTTGGTCGGATTGAGCAGATGCCCGAACATTTCCCGCTGCTTTTCGAAGGCGGGCTTCAGGATGGGATCGCCGCCGTCGTCTTCGATTTCACTGACTCTGGGCATGGCACTCCTCTGGATGATGGCGGCTGACACTATCCGCCTGATATCGCGGCCAGCGAGAGAGGTTTTCTCATGCCGGCCCTTCAAATCGGTCCGGCCGAACGATCGACCAGAAGGCCGAACTGACGGCTAGCGAGCACGCTAGCGCCACTGGCAAGAGGCCGCGCGCCAGGCGCGCGAGACCCCAAGCCGCGCCCGCTGGCTTGGCTGGCACGGCGAGACCAAAGACCAGCCAGACGATCGCGCCAATCACCGCAGCGGCGGCGATATAGGCCAGAAGACCGTCCCAGCGCCGCCAGCGCAGCAGGAGGAAGGCGGGAGTGCCCAGCACGATCGCCGGCACGTAGACCGCAGGCACGCCGATCTCGATCATCAGCAGGCTCTCGCGCCACTCGATGCCGCCGGAGCCCAGGCTGATCGCCAGCAGAAGCACAACCGGCGTGAAGGGCGCGAGCACGAAGCCGAGCCCGATGCGCAGGAGGCGTTGCCGCCGTGACAAGCCCCGCCTCCAGCCGCCCCAGGCCTAGAAGCCCAGCACCTTGGCCTGCACCACGCCCTCGAGCCCGCCGATCCTGGCGACGAGGGGCGGCGGCAGCGGCTGGTCGACCTGTACCAGGGCGATCGCCGAGCCCCCCGGCCGGTCGCGGCCGAGATGGAAGGTCGCGATATTGACTTTGTTCTCGCCTAAGAGCGTGCCCAGCCGTCCGATGAAGCCCGGCTTGTCGTCGTTGGTGATGTAGAGCATGTGCGGCGCGAACTCGGCCTCGATCTCGATGCCCTTGATGTCGACGATGCGTGGATGCTTGCCGCCGAACAGCGTTCCGGTGACGGCGCGGGTGTACTTGTCGGTGGTCACCGAGAGCCGGATCATGGCGTGGTAGTCGCTGGCGCGCTCGTGCTTGACCTCGGCGACCTCGACGCCGCGCTCGCGCGCGATCGCCGGCGCGTTCACCATGTTCACCGTCTCGAGCTGCGGGCGCAGCACGCCCATCAGCGCCGCCTGGCTGAGCGGCTTGACGTTGAGCGCCGCCACGTCGCCTTCGTACTCGATCGACACCGCCTTGATGTCGGTGTCGGTGAGCTGGCCCGCGAAGGAGCCGAGCTTCTCGGCCAGCTCGAGGTAGGGGGCGAGCTTGGGCGCGTCCTCGGCCGACACGTTGGGCATGTTGAGCGAGTTCACCACGGCGCCGCTCAGCAGGTAGTCGGACATCTGCTCGGCGACCTGCAGGGCGACGTTCTCCTGCGCCTCCACCGTGGCGGCGCCGAGATGCGGCGTGCAGACGAGGTTGGGCGCACCGAACAGCACGTTATGCTTCGCCGGTTCCTCGGTGAAGACGTCGAAGCCCGCACCGGCAATATGGCCGGAAACCAGCAGATCACGCACCGCCAGTTCGTCGACCAGCCCGCCGCGCGCGCAGTTGATGACGCGCGCGCCCTTCTTGGTCTTCATCAGGTTGGCGCGCGAGAGGATGTTGCGGGTCTGCTCGGTGAGCGGCGCATGCACGGTGATGAAGTCGGCGCGCGGCAGCAGCTGCTCGAGCGTCACCTTTTCGACGCCGAGTGTGGCGGCACGCTCGTCCGACAGGAACGGATCGTAGGCGACCACCCGCATCTTCAGGCCGAGCGCCCGCTCGGCCACGATCGAGCCGATATTGCCGCAGCCGATCAGGCCGAGCGTCTTGAAGGAGAGCTCGGTGCCCATGAAGCGGTTCTTCTCCCATTTGCCGGCCTGGGTGCTGGCATTGGCGTCGGCGACCTGCCGCGCCACGGCGAACATCAGCGCGAGCGCATGCTCGGCGGTGGTGATGGCGTTGCCGAACGGCGTGTTCATCACCACCACGCCGCGCGCGGTGGCGGCCTTGAGATCGACATTGTCGACGCCGATGCCGGCGCGGCCCACCACTTTCAGCCGCTTGGCCTCGGCCAGCACTTCGGCAGTCACCTTGGTCGCCGAGCGGATGGCGAGGCCTTCGTAGCCGCCGACGACGGCGCGCAGCTCGGCGGGCTTCAGCCCCGGTTTGAAGTCGACGTCGCAGCCGCGCTCGCTGAATATCTCGACGGCGCGCGGCGAGAGCTCGTCGGAGATGAGGACTTTGGGCTTGGCCATTTCCGATCTCCTACGCCGCGGCTCGGGCGCCGAATTCGCGCTCGATCTCGCCATAGGCCCAGTCGAGCCAGGGCAGCAGCGCCTCGAGGTCGCTCTTCTCGACGGTAGCGCCGCACCAGATGCGCAAGCCCGGCGGCGCGTCGCGATAGGAGCCGAGATCGTAGCCCGCCTTCTCGCTTTCCAGGAGATCGGCCAGCTTCTTGGCGGCGGCCGCCTGCTTGTCGCCCGCCAAAGCGACGAACCACGGCGCCACGATGCTTAGGCATACCGACGTGTTGGAACGGATGGCCTTGTCGGCCGCCAGGAAGCCGATCCACTGGCGCTCGGCGACGAACTTCTCGAGGATCGCAAGATTGGCTTCGGAGCGCGCCATCAGGCCTTTCAGGCCGCCGACGCTTTCGCCCCATTTGAGTCCGTCGATCGCGTCCTCGACGCAGAGCAGCGACGGCGTATTGATCGTGTCGCCCTTGAAGATCGCCTCGGAGAATTTGCCGCCCGAGGTCAGGCGGAAGATCTTGGGCAGCGGCCACGGTGGCGTGTAGCTCTCGAGCCGTGCGACCGCGCGCGGCGACAGCACGAGTACGCCGTGCGCCCCCTCGCCGCCCATCACCTTCTGCCACGACCAGGTCGCGACATCGAGCTTACGCCACGGCAGATCCATGGCGAACACCGCCGAGGTGGCATCGCAGATGGCAAGCCCTTCGCGGTCGGCGGCGATCCAGTCGCCGTTCGGCAGCTTCACGCCGGACGTCGTGCCGTTCCAGGTGAAGACGACGTCGTGCTTCCAGTCGACTTGCGCAAGATCGGGAATCTCGCCGTAGCGCGCCTTCAGCACGCGTGCGTCCTTGAGCCGGAGCTGCTTCTGCACGTCGGTGACCCAGCCCTCGCCAAAGCTTTCCCAGGCGAGCAGGTCGACCGGCCGCGCGCCCAACAGCGACCACAGCGCCATCTCGACCGCGCCGGTGTCCGAGGCGGGCACGATGCCGATGCGATAGTCGCCGGGGATGCCGAGCAGCCGGCGCGTGCGATCGATAACCTCGACCAGCTTCTTCTTGCCGAGCTTGGAGCGGTGCGACCGCCCGACGGCGGCATCTTTGAGGGCTTCGGGCGTCCATCCCGGACGCTTGGCGCAGGGTCCGGACGAAAAGTCGGGACGCGCCGGAAGCAGTGTCGGCTTCATCTGATCTCTCCCTTGCAGAAGAGCTGCGCTCCGGTGGGGGAGCGTGGCCCGCGGCCCCTATAAGCGGGGTGCCGGCGCGCGTCAATGTGCAACTCGGCCCTACGACCGGGAGTATTGTCGCGATATCGTTGCGCCATGGGCGCCTTTCGATGGTGAGCGGGCAAGCGAACGGCCGGCCGCTTCGCCTCAATATCGGCTGCGGGCAGACACCGACTCCCGGTTGGCGCAACTACGACAATTCGCCGACGGTGCGGCTCGCGCGCTTGCCGCTGCCGCGCCGCCTGCTTGTCGCCTGCGGCCTGCTCGATGCGGACAACGGAGTGTTCTTCGACGTCTGCCGCCGCCTCGACATCCGCTTTGCCCATGCAACCGCGCTCCCCGAAGCGAGCGCCAGTGCCGACGTGATCTATTCCTGTCACATGCTGGAGCATCTCGATGAGCTGGACGCGCAGCGTTTCCTGGCGGAGTGCCGTCGCGTGCTGCGGCCCGGCGGCGTGCTGCGCATCGTCGTGCCCGACCTCAGGGTCGGGGCGCGGGTCTACCTCGACGGCGGAGCGACGGCGCAGCAATTCATGGAATGGCTGGAGTTCGACTACGATAAGCCGCGCGGGCCGCAAGGTTGGTTGCGCCGCGCCCTAGTCGGCCATCGCGGCCACTACTGGGGTTATGACGGCCCCTCCTTGCTGGCTTTCGCCAAGGCCAACGGCTTCGGCGACGCCCGCCTGCTCAAGTCGGGCGAGACCGCCATCGCCGATCCGGGAGCGCTCGACCTCAACGAGAGAGCCGGCGCGAGCCTCTACCTCGAAGGGCGCCGGACGGAATGATGCAGCAGCCGGTCAGGCTGGCCCTGCTGGGCGACAGCCTCATTTTCGGCCATGGGCTTGAGCGCTCCCAGGCCCTGCCGGCGCAGCTCGAGGCGGCGCTGAGGCGCCGCGGCCGCGACGTCGTTGTGCTCGATCATGGCGTATCGGGCAGCACCACGTCGGACGGCCTGGCGCGCCTCAGCTCGGTGCTGCAGGACAGGCCCGACATCGTCCTGGTCGCTCTCGGCTCCAACGATTCGTTTGACTACTGGAACAACAACATCGAGCAGGTCGAACGCAACCTCGGCGAGATCGTCGACCGGCTGAAGGCGGCCGGCGTCGTGGTTTGGATGGCGGGCACCCGCGTCAGCCGGCGCCTCGGTTGGCGGAACCTGGTCAAGGTGGCGATCAACTCGCTGCTCGAGCTCGGCGGCCGCCGCCCAGCCTTCCATGCGCAGTCCATGCAGTACGCCATGCGCTTCAACGCTGTGCACCGACGCGTCGCCGGCGCGCGGCGTGTGCCGCTCTACCCTCACCTCGTGGCGGGCGTTAAGCGGCACCAACAGGTCGATCTGCTGCATCCCGACGCGGCCGGAGTCTCTGTGATTATCGGGCGCCTGCTGCCCTTCGTGCTGCGCCATCTCGACGAGTATCGAGGATCACGTCCGGGCCAACCTTGATCGGGCGCGCCGGCTCGCCGCGTGAGCCGACTTCGTCAGGCGCGCCTCGGCGGCCTTGAGCTCGTCCGGCGTATTGACGTTCATGAAGGCCGCGGCCGCGCCCGGCCAGGAAAGCTCGGCAAGCGTGTGACGGCGGGCGAAGTCCTCGACCCTGCGCAACCCTTCCTTCAATAGGGCCCGCCGCAGGTCGGCCGCCAGCCGGACCGACCAGACGGCCAGCGTGTGCTCGAGCCGGCGTCCGTGGCGCACCATCAGCACGTCGGGTTCCGGCAGATGCATATGGCCGCACAGGCGGACGGTGAAATCCATCGGCAGGAAGGGCACGTCGGTCGGCGCCGTGACGATCCAGCCGGCATGCGGATGATGGCGCCGCGCCCACTCCATGCCGGCCAGGATGCCGGACAGCGGCCCCAGCCGGCGGCCCTCGCGGCGCGCCGCGGCGCGCACGTCGGGTGGATCGCTGATCACGGCGACGCCGAGCCTGGCAAGTTCCGGCATCGGATCGTTCGCCACCACGACCAGGGCGCCGACCTGGGGGCGCAGCCGCTCCACGACATGCACGACCATCGGCCGGCCGCCCACCCGGCGCAGCGCCTTCGGCACGCCCGGCCCCATGCGGCGGCCCTCGCCGCCCGCCAGGACGACGCCGACCAGCGCCGCGGCCCGCACCGGGCCAGCCAACCGCGATCGCTTGAACGTCATGGCCGCACTATGCGAAGCGCCGTGCTACAAGCAAGCTGCAAGGTCCGAGGGGAGGAAGCGAGATGGCGTTCAGCATCGCCAAGACGGCAAGCTGGCTCGAACGGGTGAACAAGGCGGGCTCGGTCGTCGCCTGGATCCCGCCGCAATACACCGCACCCGACGAGGCGACCGCCTACAAGGTCCAGGACGCGTTCCTCAAGAAGCTGGTCCCCAAGCAGGGCCCGGTCGTGGGCTACAAGATCGGCCTGACCGCGCCGCAGATCTGGGAGCAGACCGGCCTCAGAAGCCCAGCCTACGGCCCGATCCGCGCCAAGCGCGTCTTCCATGAAAAGACCACGGTGCGCGCCGACCGCTGGACCCGCTTCGGCGTCGAGCTCGAGATCATCCTGACGGCCAACGCCAACGTGCCTGCGCCGAAGGACAAGCCCTATGACAAGGAATCGATCGCGCCCTATGTCGGCGACGCGCGGGCCGGCTTCGAGCTGATCGAGGATCGCGGCGCCGACTACAGCCGGCTGTCGGCCATCGCGTTGATCATGGATCTCGGCTGGAACGGCGGCTCGCTGCTCGGCAAGCCCAACAAGAACTGGCGCTCGCTCGACCTCGCCAATCTCAACGGCTCGATCGCCTTCGACGGCACGGTGGTGCGCACCGGCCATTCCGGCGACGTGCTCGGCCATTGCTACAACTCGATGGCCTGGCTGGCGAACAAGCTTGCCGAGAGCGGCAAGACGCTCAAGAAGGGCATGATCGTCTCGAGCGGTAGCATGGTCGCCTGCCAGTTCGTGCCGCCCGGCAGCACCGCCGTCGGCCGGATCGAGGGGCTGGGCGAAGTGAGCGTGAAGTACGAGCTGCCGCGCTAAAGCCGGCCGACGAAGTCGAGCATCAGGCGCCAGCCCTCCTGACAGCCGTCGAGCTCGAAAAGCTGCAGGAAGGCGTGCGGCATGCCGTCGATGATCCTGAGATCGTGCGGCACGCCGGCGCGCCCGAGCGCGCTCGCGAGCACGCGTGCCTCCCCGCCGACGAAGCGATCGGCGCTGCCTTCGAGCACGAAGCAGCGCGGCATGGCCTTGGGAATCGCGGCCAGGAGCGGGCTCACCAGCGGATCCGACATCGCCGCGGCACCGATGTAATTCTTCACCTGGAGCACCAGGCCCGGATGATGGTTTGCCCGCTCGAGCGCGGCGCCGAGGTCGTACACGCCATAGAGAAGAAGCAGGCCCGCCAGCCGTTGGCGGAAAGAGTCGGGACCGCGCAGCGCCGCGGCGATCGCGAGATTGCCTCCTGCCGAGTCGCCGCCGACGGCGATGCGTTTGGTGTCGCCGCCATAGGGCGCGGCATGTCGCGCGATCCAGTCGACGGCATCGCGCACGTCGTCCAGCGCCGCCGGGAAGGGATGCTCCGGCGCCAGGCGGTAGTCGAGATTGACCGAGAGCACGCCCTTCGCCGCGAAGGTCATGCCAAGCTTGCGGTGGCTCCGGGCGCTGCCGAACGCCCAGCCGCCGCCATGCAGGTAGAGCACGATGGGGAACGGCGGCCGCCCGGCAGGCACGGCGATATCGGCCCGCAAGCCGCGGCCGAGGTCGACCTGCTCATGGAACGCGCCCACTTCGGGCAGATTGCGGTTGAGGTATCGGGCGGCATGGGCTTCCCACGACTCGCGCGCAGCGGCGATGTCGGCAGGCGGATCCCAGTCTGGCAGGTTCGCCAGGATCTCGCGGTCCTTGTCGGTCACGGTGCTTCGGCGTAGCTCGCGTCGGGGCGCAGTTGGCGCCAGGACAGGCGGCGCACCGTGTCGCGACCGACGACCAGCGCGTCATAGTCGTCGGGAAAGAGCTGGGCGATGGCGGGATCGAGCGCGTTCAGTCCGCCGGCATAAGCGCCGAAGGCCGGCAGGATCACCCGCCGACCGTCGGTCAGGAAGCAGCGCCGGCGCATGCCGCTGCCGCGCACAGTGAGCGCCGCCACCGGGTGGAAGTGCCCCGAGATCTCGCCGTCGGCCGGGCCGAAGCGCGCCTCGTGGCGGAACACCAGGGGAGCCTCCTCGACCTCCTCGGCGACGTCGCCCCAGGCGGCGGGCGGCGGCGCGGGATCGTGGTTGCCCGCGATCCACACGAAGCGCGCTCGCGCCGCGAGCCGTTCGATCTCGCGGCGCTCGCCCTCGGGCAGGCGGGCGACGGCCTGGCGATCGTGGAAGGAATCGCCCAGGCAGACCACGGTCCGCGGCCGCAGCGCCTCGATCAGGTCGGCAAGCGCGCCGAGCGTTTGGCGGGTGTCGTGGCGCGGCAGGAGCTTCAGCGCATTGACGGCATAGGACGAGCCCTTCTCGAGATGCAGGTCGGCGACGGCCAGCAGGGCGCGCGCCGGCCAGTGGAGCGCACCGGGCGGCCAGGCCTCCAGGCGCTCGCCGATGCAGTCGAATTCGAGCGGGGTCATGACAGCAGCACGATTGACCGGAGCGGGCTCGATGCGCAAGGTGGCGGGATGCGTCGAGCTGTGTGTTGTCTGATCGCCGCGCTCTTTGCCGCCCCGTCCGCTTGGGCGCAGGTGCTGCCGCATCGGGCCGAATATGTCGTGCGGCTGGGCGCGGGCGAGAACGCGCCGCAGATCGGCCAGGCGCTGCAGGACCTTACCCTCGACTGTGCGGGCTGGCACCTCAAGCGCGACATCTCGACCGAGATCGCGCTCACCCAGGCCTGGCGGCTCAGCCTCGAATCGCGCCTGCAGGCCGACGAGCCGCGCGGCGGCAGCGGCCTCAAGTACCGCGAGGTGCAGGCCCAGAACGGCGACGCGCGCGAAACGCGCGGCACCGTGCGACGGTCGGGCAAGGAGGTGCGGGCCGAGATCGTCTCGCCCCAGGGACCGGTGCAGTTCGGGCTGCCGAGCTCCACCCTGATGCCGGTCGCCGCCGTCGACTACCTGATCGACCGCCTGCGCGCCGGCGTCGAGGCCTTTCCGGCGCTCACCTTCGATGCCGAGGTGATCGGCGACGCCTTCCTGGTCGATGTCAGCCTGCTCGATCCCGGCGTGCTGCGGCCCAGGCGGTCGAGCGTCCACGTGCAGGCCGGACATTCATGGCCCGTCTTCATGAAGTTCACGCGCGGCCGCTTCCAGAACCAGGCGCCGCTGTTCGCGGTCAGCGCGCAGGTGTTCGACACCGGCGTGCTCGACCGCCTCACCGTCGATACCGGACTGGTGAGCGTGACGGCCGACCTGCAGGCGCTGCAGATGCATCCGGCGCCGACCTGCCCAAGATCCTAGTGCAGCGGGGCTTTTCGAGCCGTCGAACCGATGTTTTGCAGGCGCACGTCAAGCCTATATAACGGTCGCCAACCAAAGCGGCGTCCGACCGAGGGCGCGGGCGATGTCAGGAAGGCGCACTTCTGGAAGGGAGCGGGGTGAACGTAGGAGAGATCGCAACCGGCAAAACCTCTTCCGGCCGCATCGGACTTGGCCGCCTGGTTGCCTATTCTACCCTGCAGCTTCCGCTCGCCATGACGGCGCTGCCGGTCGTGCTCAATGTCAGCCATTTCTACGGCGAGGTGGTGAAGGTGCCGCTCGCCATCATGGGCATGATCTTCATCTTCGCGCGGGTGGTCGACGCCGTGCAGGACCCGGTGATCGGCCTCTTGAGCGACCGCTTCACCCGCCGCGGCCCGCGCGGACGACTGACGTTCGTCGCGCTCACCCTGCCCTTGCTGGCCGGCGGCTTCTACATGTTGTTCGATCCGCCGGAAGCCTGGTTCGGCAACCGGACCCTGATGGCAACCTGGCTGGTGTTGGCCCTGCTGCTCGTCCATCTCGGCTATTCCGGCGTGTCGATCAGCTACCACAGCCACGGCGCCGAGCTCACCGACGACTACAATGAGCGCACGCGCGTGACGGTGGGCCGCGAAGTGTTCGGCCTGCTGGGTTTCTCCGTCGCCGTCGTGGCACCCGTCATCCTGACGGCGCAGTTCGGCGAGACCCGGGGCCATATGCTGCTTGGCCTGCTGTTCCTGCCCCTGATAGTCCTGTTCAGCCTGCCGACGCTGCTTGGCGCCGGCCCGTCGGTCCATCCGCCGGTGATCCATGCCGAGCGCAACGCGTTCATCGCCTTCTTCGCTCCCCTGAAGAACCGCCTTTACCGTCGCCTCTTGTGGGTGTTCGTCGTCAACGGCGCGGCGCTCGGTGTCGCGGTGACGGTCATGCTGTTCTACGTCGAGCACGTGCTGAAGGGCGGCAAGATGCAGGCCGGCATCATCCTGCTCACCTACTTCTTTGCCGGGGCGGTGAGCGTGCCGATGTGGCTGGTGCTGTCGCGTCGCCTCAGCAAGGCCGCCGCCTGGTTCGCCGGCATCGTGCTGACGGCGATATCCATGGCGCTCGCCATTCCATTGGGGCACGGCGATTTCCCCTGGTTCCTGGCGCTCTCGGTGGTGACCGGACTTGGGCTGGGCGCCGACTATGGCCTGCCGCCCTCGATACTGGCCGACGTGATCAACTCGGCGGAAGGCGGCGACACACGCGGCAAGACCGGCACGTATTTCGGCCTATGGGCGCTCGCCACCAAGCTCGCGACCGCGCTCGGGGCGGCCTTCTCGCTGCCGGTCGCGGCGGTGCTGGGCTTCAATCCGGGGCGCGGCCACTACGATGCGTCGGCCCTGGTGATCGTCTACGTCGTGCTGCCGGTGGCGATCAAGATCCTCGCCGCGGTCCTGATCTGGTTCGTGCGCATCGAGGCCGAGCGCGGCTCGGTGCGCGAAGAGTGGGTGAAGAAGCGCCTGTAGCTAGGCGAGGAAGCCGAGCGGCCGCACCGGGCGCTGGCCGAAGTCGTGGCTGAGGCCCCAGCAGCCGCGCGCGATCGTCGAGTAGACGTTGCGGAAGTCGAGCGTGTGCTTGAGGTCGCCGTCCTGCAGGTCAGCGAGCGACGGATAGACGCCGTGCAGCCCGCCCTTGACCCGGCCGCCCATCGCGAAGTGCGGCGCCGCCGTGCCGTGGTCGGTGCCGGCGCTGGCATTCTGCTTCACGCGCCGGCCGAACTCGGAATAGGTCGCCACCACGACGTCGTTCCACAGGTTGGCGGCCATCAGGTTCTTGCGCAGGACAGCAAGGCTCTCGGCCAGGAAGCCGAGCAGCCGCTCCTGGGTCGGCACCTGGTTGGCGTGCGTGTCGAAGCCCAAGAGCGCCGCCTTGATCGCCACCACCGGCACGCGCGCCATTAGGATGCGCGCGGCGAGCTCAAGCTGGTGGCCGAAGCCGAACTGCGGGCCGGGGAAGGCGTAGGCCGGCATCGGCCCCTCGCGCAGCTTCTCGCTGAGGCCGATCGCCGCCTGGTTCACCTCGTGGCGGACGTCGAGCAGGCGGCGCAGCGCGGGATTGGCGTCGTCGCGCGGATCCTTCAGGGTCTTCATCGCCTCCGCCTGGCGCAGGAAATTCGCGGCGTCCTGCATGACGATGGTGCGGAAGCGCGGGCCCACCATCGGCAGCGAATTGTTGTCTGTGACGATGCCGTCGACGCCGGCGCCCTTGGGCAAGGTCGTGCCGTCGAAGGCGCGCGAGATCCAGCCCTCGCTCAGCGTCTGGCTGGACGACGAGGCGGTGTCCCAGATCTCGATCGAGCGGAAATGCGAGCGGTTGGGCGCGGGATAGCCGACGCCCTGCAGCACCGCAAGGTCGCCCGCCTTCCACGATTCCATCAGCGGCTCGAGCTTGGGGTTGAACCCGACGCGCTCGTCGAGCTGCACGACGCGCTCGCGCGGCACACCGATGCCGTTGCGATAGTGATGGTAGAGCGGATCGGCGTACGGGATCACCGTGTTGAGCCCGTCATTGCCGCCTTTCAGCTCGACCAGGATCAGCGTGCGGCGGCCGGTCGACTGGTCGGCACGGCTGGCCGGGCTCGCCAGGACGACCGAGAGAGCGCCGGCGCCGAGGAGGAACTGACGTCGGTCCATGGCGCTCCTCACTTCAGCTGGTAGGCGGGGTCGAGCAGATCGGCCGCGACCACCGCGCCCGGCGAGCCGCCGGCGTCGGCGACGTCGATCGGTTGGCGCGGCAGCAGGGTGCGGGTCAGCGTCGCCGGATCGACGCCGGCGAGCGTCGGGCCAAGCCGCGCTTCGCCGGCGGCATTGCGCAGGCTGCGGCCTTCGACCGGCAGGCGCTCCATGACCTGCCGGGGCGCTGGCATCTGCTGGCGGCGGTCCATGCGGCGGTTGGCCGGCGGCATCATGACGCCGTCCAGCGACGAGACCGTCGTCGCCTCGATGATGCGGCGCAGGAACTGCTGGCGCAGCAGCAGGGTGTTGGTGGTGATCCAGCTCTCGCCGCCCGGCCAGCCCTTGACGTTGGGCGGATCGAACGGCGACTGGCCGAGCGCCATCATCATGCGCACAAGGTGCGTCTTGTCGGCGACCGGCAGGCCGAGCAGATGGATGGTGCCGACGATCAGCTCGATCGGCGACTTGATGAGCGCCGCGCGGTTGGCGGTGTCGCGGAACGCGGCCGACGTGAAGAGCGCGCGCAAGACCGGCTTCATCTCGTAGCCGCTGTTGCGGAAGATCGCCGCCAGCCGCCCCACCTCGGCCGCATCGGGCTTCAGCGACACGAACTCGCGCCACAGCTTCTCGACGATGGTCTCGGCGGTGCGCGGCTGGCGCAGCACGATGGTGATTATGTCGTCACCGGTGAAGTGCCCGCTCTGGCCGAGGAAGGTCATCGAGCCGTTGTCGTGCAGCTGCATGCGGTCGACGAAATGCCCGGTGTCGGGGTCGATGCCCCATCCGGTGAAGGCGCGCGCCGCGTTCTTGATGTCGGCCTCGCTGTAATGGCCCTCGCCCAGGGTGAACAGCTCGAGAAGCTCGCGCGCGAAATTCTCGTTGGGCTGGCGCGCCACATTCTGCCGGCCGTCGAGATAGATCAGCATCGCCGGATCGTGCGCCACGGCCCTGAGCAGCGTCGCGAAGTTGCCGAGCGCGTGCTGGCGGAACAGCACGTTCTGCCAGTAGAGCGCCGGCACGAAGCGCACCTTTTGCACCGACGAGGTGAAGTGGTTGTGCCAGAAGAGCGTCATCTTCTCGACTAGCGGATGCTCGCTCTCGAGCATTTGCTCGACCCACCAGTTGCGCAGCTCTAGTGCGTGCTCCTGCACCATCTTCTGC
>JBPYDO010000352.1:0-6550 GCA_051985755.1 Reyranella sp.
GCGGCCCCGAATAGCAAGAGTGTCGCAATATCCTGCACGCGTGCTCCCTCCGATCCCAATTTTTCATCGGCCCGTCGATTGCTTATATTGCGATTCCAGAGGGGGCGAAATGCCGGATGGCGGCTGAGGCGTTCGACGAGATGCGATCGGGGGCCGGCGGCAAGGTGCGCGGCCCCTATCAGGGCGTGGTGCGCTGGCTCGACAGCACATCGCCCGAACGGATCGCGTCGACACGCGAGGAGGTCGACCTCTTCTACCGCCGCCAGGGCATCACCTTCGGCGCCTATGGCGCGACCGAAGGCCACGAAACCACCATCCCGTTCGACATCATTCCGCGGGTCATCGCCTGGCAGGAATGGGAACACCTGCACAAGGGACTGGTGCAGCGCGTGCGCGCGCTCAATGCCTTTCTGGCCGACGTCTACGGCGAGCGCGAGATCTGCCGCGCCGGCGTCATTCCCGAGACCCAGGTGCTTATGAACGCCGAGTTCGTCGCCATGGCACAGGGACTTGAGTTGCCGGGTGGCGTGCACGCTCACATCGCCGGCATCGACCTGGTGCGCGTCGGCGAGAAGCAGTTCTACGTCCTCGAGGACAATGTGCGCACGCCGTCGGGCGTGTCCTATGTGCTGGAGAACCGCGAGGTCATGATGCGCCTGGCACCCGAGCTGTTCTCGGCCATGCGCGTGCTACCGGTTGCCGACTACACGGAGGAGCTACTGCAGACCCTGCGCTCGGTCTCGTTCAGCGACGACGCCGAGCCCAACGTCGTGCTGCTGACGCCGGGTCACTACAACAGCGCGTATTTCGAGCACGCCTTCCTGGCCGACGAGATGGGCATCGAGCTGGTCAAGGGCTCCGATCTGTTCGTCGACGAAGGTCGGGTCTACATGCGCACGCCGCGTGGGCCGCAGCGGGTCGACGTGATCTATCGCCGAGTCGACGACGGCTTCCTCGATCCGCTCGCCATGCGGCCGGATTCGTGGCTCGGGGTCGCAGGTCTGCTGGGCGCCCTGCGCGCCGGCCGCGTCAACATCGTCAATGCGCTGGGCAATGGCGTGGCCGACGACAAGTCGACCTACACCTTCGTGCCCGAGATGATCCGCTTCTATCTCGGCGAAGCGCCGGTACTCGAGAACGTGCCGACCCATCGCGGCGACCGGCCGGACGATCTCAAATACATGCTCGAGCACCTCGCCGAGCTGGTGGTCAAGGAAGTGCATGGCTCCGGCGGCAAGGGCATGTTGGTCGGCCCGACCTCGAGCAAGGCCGAGATTGCCGAGTTCAAGGGCCTCCTCAAGGCGCGGCCCGAGAACTACATCGCCCAGCCGACGCTCGCGCTTTCGACTTGCCCGACCTTCGTGGCGCAAGGCGTGGCGCCGCGCCATGTCGATCTCAGGCCGTTCGTCCTGTCGGGGCGCAAGATCACCATCGTGCCAGGCGGGCTGACGCGCGTGGCGTTGAAGGAAGGCTCCCTGGTGGTCAATTCGAGCCAGGGCGGCGGCACAAAGGATACGTGGGTGCTCGCTCCTGAGTCGGGCGCGAGCGACCTGGCGGCCGATGCTTAGCAGCACCGCCAAGAACATCTATTGGATGGGCCGCTACCTGCAGCGCGCCAAGACCACGGCGCGGCTGATCGAGGCGACGCAGCGCATGGCGCTGCAGTCGAGCGGCAAGGAGGCCGAAGCCGTGGTGGCAATCTTCGGCATGGAGGACGAGTGCCGCGAGACCCAGAGCCAGGGCGGACGGCTCAGCAACCTGATCGACTTCCTGGCGTTCGACGAGGCCAACCCGTCCTCAATCGTTAGCTCGATCGGCGCGGCGCGGCGCAACGCGCGCGAGGAGCGCAACAACATCACGGTCGACGTCTGGGAGAGCCTGAATGGCTTGTGGCTGGAGCTCGGCGCCAAGCTCAAGACCAAGCGCGCCAATCTCGATCGCGGCGCAGTGATCGAATCGGTCAAGAAGCAGGCCGTGATGATCTTTGGCGCCGCGCAAGTGACGCTGCTGCGCGACGAGGCCTACAATTTCTTCCAGCTCGGCGCTTTCCTCGAGCGCGGCGACAACACCGCCCGCATCCTCGACGTGAAGTTCCACCGCCTGCGGCCGGACGGCAGCCCGCACGCCGAGGACCTCGACTACTTCGCCTGGTCCGAGCTGCTCGCCTGCATCGGCGCGGTGCGCACCTACCGGCGGATCTACAGGAGCGCGCTCGATCCCATGAAGGTGGCCGAGCTCATGATGCTGCGCCGCGACGTGCCGCGCTCGGTGCATCACTGCCTGTGGATGGTCGATCTCAACATGCGCGAGCTCGCCGAAACCTACGGCGCGCGCGGCGAGGCCGACCGCCTGGCCGGCGAACTGCACGCCCGCCTTCGCTACGCCCGCATCGACCAGGTGTTTGAGATCGGACTGGCGAAGTACCTGGGCGCCGTGCGCGACGACATCGCGATCTTGAACGACGAGATCGGGCGGCAGTTCCTGCTGGACCTCGCATGAGACTCTCGGTTCACCACATCACGCGCTTCGAGTTCGACCAGCCATCGGGTCATTCGATCCACGACGTGCGCCTCTCGCCGAAGCCGGCGACCGGCCAGCGCGTGATGTCCTGGCGCATCGACGGGCCGGGCAAGCGCTCGGAATGGACCGACGGCCACGGCAATCTGGTGACGACCTTCTCCGTGGCGCAACAGCACGACGCCGTCGAGATCGCCGTCGCCGGCCTCTACGAATATAGCGGGGCCGAGCACTGGCTGAGCTATGTCGAGACGCCGACCCTGCCGCCGCCTTTCTGGCTACGCAACACCGGCCTGGCCAAGCACGATGCAAGTTTCGATCGCCTGATCGCGGGACTAGCCGAAGGCGCGGCGGAGCCCACGCGGCGGGTCGTGGTGCTGCATCAGCTGATGCAGCGGGTGGGCGAGGCGCTGCCCTATAAGCTCGGCGTCTCCACCGTCGACACGACGGCGATCGAGGCGCTGCAACGTGGCGCCGGCGTGGCGCAGGACAGCGCTCACGTCTTTATCGGCGCCTGCCGGCGGTTGGGCGTGCCGGCACGCTATGTCAGCGGCTACCTGCGCAACGACGATCCGCAATTGCATGTCGGCCGTACCAGCCATTCGTGGGCTGAGGCCTGGGTGCCGGGGCTCGATTGGGTCGGCTTCGACCCGGCCAACAGCATCTCGCCGCGCGGCGATAGCCTTAAGGTAGCCATCGGCCTCGACTATCACGACGCAGCGCCCGTCAGCGGCCGGCGCATCGGCTTCGGCGACGCCAAGATGAGCGTGTCGGCGTCGGTCACGGTGGTGGACTGACGCCCGGCTACGCGTGGAGGAATAAGAGAAGTACGGCCTGCCCGAAGGATAAATAAGTCCCCGCTCGCCTTGCGGGATAACCCTCGCGCCAGTAGGTTCGCCGCCGTTTGTCAGCCCCTGAAGGAGGCACCGCGCTATGGCGTTCATTGCCGACCGTCTTGGCCGCATCAAGCCCTCTCCGACCAATGCCGCACAAGGCAAGTTCCTGGAGATGAAGGCGGCTGGCAAAGACGTCATCGGCCTCGCCGCCGGTGAGCCCGACTTCCCGACGCCCGATCACGTGAAAGAGGCGGCGATCAAGGCGATCCGCGAGAACGACACCCGCTATACCGCGGTGCCGGGGACGCCGGCGCTGCGCCAGGCGATCTGCGCCAAGCTGAAGCGCGATCACGGCCTCGACTACAAGCCATCGCAAACCGTCGTCACTTCCGGCGGCAAGCAGATCATCTTCAACGCCATGCTGGCGTCGCTCAATGCCGGCGACGAGGTGATCATTCCGGCGCCATATTGGGTTTCGTATCCGGAGATGGTCTTGGTCGCCGACGGCACGCCGGTGATCGTCGACTGCCCCGAAGCGCAGGGCTTCAAGCTCGCGCCGCAGGACCTCGAGCGCGCCATCACGCCCAAGACCAAGTGGCTGATCCTGAACTCGCCCAGCAACCCGACGGGCGCCGCCTACACGCGGGCCGACCTCAAGGCGCTGACCGACGTGCTGCTGCGCCATCCGCATGTCTGGGTGCTGACCGACGACATGTACGAAAAGCTGGTCTACGACGACTTCGTGTTCACGACGCCGGCGCAAGTCGAGCCCAGGCTCTACGAGCGCACGCTCACCATGAACGGCGTGTCCAAGGCCTACAACATGACGGGCTGGCGCATTGGCTACGCGGCGGGCCCGCAGAAGCTGATCGATGCCATGATCACGGTGCAGAGCCAGAGCACGTCGAACGCCAGCTCGATCAGCCAGGCGGCATCGGTGGCGGCGTTGAACGGCCCGACCGACTTCATCCCGAAGAACGTCGCGGTGTTCAAGCAGCGGCGCGACCTCATCGTGTCAATGCTGAATCAGAGCAAGGGCCTGCGCTGCCCGCGGCCGGAGGGCGCCTTCTATGTCTATCCGTCGTGCGCCGGCGCGATCGGTAAGAAGACTCCCGACGGCAAGAAGATCGGCAACGACACCGACTTCGTGAACTACCTCCTTGAGGCAGAAGGCCTCTCGGTGGTTCAGGGCTCCGCCTTCGGCTCAGGCCCCGCCTTCCGCATCTCCTACGCCACGGCGACCGAGCTCCTGGAAGAGGCCGGCCGGCGCATCCAGCGCGCTTGCGCGGCACTCAGCTAGCGCAGGTCCTTCGCAAATACTCGGGACGCCGGCCATGGGCCGGCGCATGATTGCGGCATGGCCAAGCCGCTGATGCACCTGGCGCAGTTCCTCTGCCACAGCCCGACCTACCACAGCCTGGCCATGTGGCGGCATCCACGCACGGCGGCGGCCGGCTACGACTGGAAGCGGCCCGAGCTCTATCAGCATATTGCGCAGGTCTGCGAGCGTGGTCGCTTCGACATGGTGTTCTTCGCCGACCTCAACTACATCTCCGACACCTATCAGAACTCGCTGGCGCCGGCGCTGCGCAACGCCACCCAGGCGCCCGAGCACGATCCGATCCCGTTGCTCTCCTTCATGGCGGCAGCCACCAGCAGGATCGGGCTCGGCGCCACCTACTCAGTCAGCCACCAGCATCCGTTCCATGCGGCGCGCCTGTGGGCGACGCTCGATCATCTCACCAAGGGCCGCGCCGCGTGGAACGTCGTGACAGCGCTCAACCACAACCAAGCAGCCAACTACGGTGAGGAGTTCAAGCCGACCGACGACCGCTATGATCGCGCCCACGAATTCATCCAGGTCTGCCGCAAGCTGTGGCAGAGCTGGGAGGAGGATGCGCTCGTCATGGATCGCGCCGCCGGCATCTTCGCCGACCCGGCCAAGGTGCACCGCGTCGAGCATGCCGGCCGCTACTTCAAGTCGCGCGGTCCGCTCAACGTCGTGCGCTCGCCGCAGAACGGACCCGCCATCGTGCAGGCCGGCACATCGGGCAAGGGTCGCGACTTCGCCGCGCGGTACGCCGACGCCGTGTTCGCCATCCAACCCAACCTCAAGGGCGCCAAGGAACTCTACGACGACATCAAGAAGGGCATCGTCGAGAGCGGCCGCCCTGCTTCGGCGTGCAAGCTGCTGTTCGGCGTGCAGCCGATCGTCGGCGTCTCGCGCGCCGAAGCGGAGGACAAGCAGGCCGAGCACAACGCGCTGGTGCCGCTGGAAGGCGGACTCGCGATCCTGTCAGGCCATCTCGACTTCGATCTCTCGACTTTGCCGCTCGACACCGTCATGGCGCAGCGCAGCGAGCCCAAGCTGCAGCGCATGCAGACGCGCTATCGCAGCATGACCGGCGAGCTCCTGACCTTGCAGCAGGTGGCGCAGAACCACGGTCAGAGCGTTGGCCTGCCGCAGATGGTCGGCACGGCGAGCGACGTGGCCGACCAGCTGGAAGCCTATTTCGACGCGGTCGGCGGCGATGGTTTCATGCTTTCGCCGATCTATTGCCCCGGCGCGATCGAGGAGTTCGTCGACCTCGTCGTGCCCGAGTTGCAGCGGCGCGGCCGCTTCCGGCGCGACTATGCCGGCACCACACAGCTCGAGCACCTGAACCAGGACGCTTGATCGCGTGGCGAATGAATCGCCTGCAACATTCTTCCCCGAGAGTCTCATTGACTCCCATTGGCCGGAGTGAAAGCATTTCCATGACAAAAAGGTTTCGCTCCGAAAGAGGCGACGCGGGCTTTGCATGCTGCGTTCGCGTCACGGCCGAGAGTAGGTAACGACCGTCCACGGACGCTGGAGCAGCCGCCGGACCCGCCCAAACGGGTCCCGTCCTTCCCGGACACGCCTCCGGGGCTTCGACGCGCAGGCATCGGCGCGCGCAAGAAGGAGGGACGTTGCCATGACCGACACCAAAACCGAGACGATCACTGGAGGCAGACCAGGCAGCGGCGCGCATCGCGTGGTGGCGCTGTGCGGGCCGTACCTTTCGGGCAAGACGTCGCTGCTCGAGAGCATCCTCTTCGCCACGGGGGCCATCGGCCGGCGCGGTTCAACGCGCGCAGGCACCTCGATCGGCGACGGCTCCGCCGAAGCCCGTAAGCGCGGCATGAGCACCGAGATCAACATCGCCTCCGCCGAC
>JBPYDO010000353.1:0-34345 GCA_051985755.1 Reyranella sp.
AGAACGGCGTCATCGAGATCGGGTCGATTTGGTTCGGGCTGGAGTTGCGGCGAACGCGCGCCGCCACCGAGGCGCTCTACCTCATGATCCGCTACGCGATGGACGAATTAGGCTATCGCCGCATGCAATGGCGTTGCAATGCGCTCAACAAGGCATCGCGACAAGCGGCGCGGCGCCTGGGCTTCCGCTTCGAAGGCATCTTCTACCGGCACATGATTTTCAAGGGCAAGAACCGCGACACCGCCTGGTACTCGATCCTCGACGACGAATGGCCGGAGATCCGAACCATCCTGCAAAGCTGGCTGGCGCCATCGAACTTCGACGAGAAGGGTGCGGCGAAGACGTCGCTGTTCGACCTTATGCAGCGGCGCTCCCTTTAAGAACGGCCCATCGCCGGCGACAGCATCTTGAAGGGGCCGTTCAGGCGGTCGCGATAGACGCCGACGCCTTCCATGATGCGCTGCACGTAGTTGCGTGTCTCGCGCAGCGGGATCATTTCGATCCAGTCGACCATGTCGATGCGGCCGCTGCGCGGATCGCCGATGCTTTGCAGCCAGCGCGCCACGCGGTTGGGCCCGGCATTGTAGGCGGCGAGCGCCAGCTCGTAGGAGCCGCCGAAGCGCTGCAGCATCTCGGCGAGGTACTGGCTGCCCAGCGCCACGTTGTAGGCGGGATCCCGCGTCAGCTTGTCCTGGATGAAGGGCATGCCCAGCCGGCCGGCGACGTCGCGCGCCGTGCCGGGCAGCAGCTGCATCAGGCCGAGCGCGCCGGACGGCGAGACGGCTGCGGCATTGAAGGCGCTCTCCTGACGCGTCACGGCGAGCGCCAGCGCCCGCTCGATCGAGCCGGTGGCGCCGAGATCGACCACGGGGAAGGAGGCGTCGAACAGGGTGACGCCGCTCTCGCTGGCACGCCGGGCGATCGCGAGCGCGAGGTCGGGCCGGTGCAGTTCGACCGCGAGGTGGGCGAGCAGCAAGGTCTCGCCTGAACCCTTCACCAGGCGCCCCAGCTTGAGCAGGAACGGCCGCGTGCGCTCCCAATCGTGCGCCTGGCCGATATAGCGTGCCACTGTCACGAGTTCGCGGCTTGCCAGCGCCTGACGATCGGCGTCGGACACCTCGGGATCGATCGGCAACCGCACCGCACCGCCGGGCAATTTGCGCGCGGCGAGCTGGCCGTAAAAGGTCTGTCCATAGGAGGCGGCGCGACCATACCAGTCGTTGGCTTCCTTGGTGCGGCCGGCGGCCTCGAGCGATCGGCCGAGCCAGTAGGCGGCGCGGCTCTTCGAAATGTCGGTCGTCACTCCGTCATAGAGCGTCTGGAAATGCTTCTGGCCTTCCGCCGGCCTCTTGAGATGGCGGAGCGCGATCCAGCCGGCAAGGAACTCGGCCTCGGCGAAGGCAAGTCCGCGCGTCTGGCCATGCTGCACCACCACCGCATAGGCGTCGGCGGCACGTCCGGCGGCCAGAAGATCGCGGGCCACCTGCTGGCGTTCGTTCCACCAGGTGTCGCCCTGTCCCGGCGCCGGCGTGACGAGCAGCGACTTCGCATCGTCGAGATTGCCGGTGCGGCGTAGCCAGGATATGCGTTCCAGCCGGATCGTGGGTTCGTTGAGTTTCGCGGGCGCGATTCCGCGCACGATGGTGACGGCGTCGGCGGCACGCGTTGCCATCGCCAAGCGCGCATTGGCGAGCGGCTGGTAGTCGGGCGGCAGCTTGGACAACAGATCGCTCGCCGTCTTGGGACGGCCTTCCCTCAGGATGCGGTCGAAGCGGGCGATTTGGTCGTCGCCCGAGAGATACTGGCCATAACGGTTGAGAAAGGCCTCCTCGTCGGCCTGCTTCAGGGTCGCGTCGCGCCAGGTCTCGCTGGCGAGCCGCGGCACTGCCTTGGGCGCCACCTGCTGGGCCGCCTCCAGCCGGCGCAGCTGGCCGCCGCTCGTCAGCGGCGGATTGTCCTGGAAGTAGCGCCATACTGGAGCCGGCGGCGCGTCGGGGCCGATCCGATCCTCCGCCTGCCGCCGCAGGACCTCGGGCTCCGGCCAGTCGGGATTCTTGCGCAGGAACTCCGCGATCTCGGCGAACGGCGCATCGGACTTGGGCGCGACGCGCAGCACGTGCCACTCGACGATGCGCGAGAGCAGCGGATTGTCGAAATTGGCGACGGCTGCGCGCGCGTCGCCATAGCGCGCATCGTCGATCGCCTTGAAGGCCGCCTTGAGCGCCGCCGCTTCGGCTTCGGACAAGGATTTGCCGGCGGCCATCGCCTGCGCCATGTCGCCCGTGGAGGCGGAAGGGGGCGCGGCGGGGAGCACCGTGCCACCGCTTTCGCCTGCGATCGGCAACTGCCCGGTGCGGGGCAGCGGCGTTGCCGCGGCCGGCCGGCCCGCGCTGCTGCCGGGCGGCGGGAACCGGCGCACGCCGCTGTCCGGCGCGCCCGAATGCGGCTGCGAACTGCTCTCGCCGCGCAGCACGGTGACGCCCTGCTGGGCCTCGCTCGACGTGCCGCTCAGAATGGCCAGAAGCAGGAGGAGGGGGAGACGATGGCCTTTCATTGAGGGGAATCGTAGGCAGCTCCGTGCGGCGCCACAATGGCAATGATGGCGTGAAGGGTGCATTGCCGGTTGGAAATGATACGCTGCGGGCGGATGACTTCGCTGCTCTTTCTTCTGGCCGGCATCGCCATGGTTCTCGGCGTGCGCGGCCAGCGGGCTCTGGCGGTCGGGCTGTTCGTGCTGACGTTGGTCGCGTCGGCCATCTGGCTCGATCACCACATGACCTCCCCCCTCACCCTGTCGCTGTGACCGGTCGATGCGGGAACTCGTCAAACTGGGAAACCTGCTGGCCGCCGCCGGGATAACCGCGGTCCTGCTGATCGCCTTTGCCATGCAGTTTCGGTTCGGCGAGCTGCCATCCCCGCTCGGCCTGCTGCAGCGCGTCGCATTCGTGCTGTGCGGCTTCGGCTTCCTGCTGAACCTGCGGTTCGGCTCGCAACCGATGCACTACGGAGTGGTCCTGCTCGGCGCCCTGTATGGCGTCGCGGTTTCGGGTCGACAGACTTTGCTGCACATTGTTCCCGGCACTGGCGCCTATGGACCACCGATCATGGGCCTGCACTACTACACTTGGGCCTTGATCCTGTTCACAGCGACGATTGTCGGCGTCGCCATCCTCCTGGTCCTGTCGGGTGCAAACCGCCCGCAGCGCGAGTGGCATGACCGGCGCGGCGGCGAGCGCTTCGGCGGTCTCTCGCGACTCATCGCCTGGCTGCTGATTGCGGCAACGCTTGGCAACGCGCTTGCGACGTTGGCGCTTTGCGGGCCGATCGAGTGCCCCGACAATCCGACGAGCTATTGGGTGAAGGCATACTTCTAGGCGCGTTTCTGGGCGCGGTTGAGAATATCGAAGTGTGCGCCATACACAGCCTAGGGCGTGCTTGCCTTGCCCGACCCCCTGGACTGCGCATAGACTGTGAAATTCGAACAAGTGGAGGGAGCCATGTTCGCCGGATCGCTCGTCGCTTTGATCACCCCGTTTAGGAACGGGTCGGTCGACGAGAAAGGATTCGAGAAGTTCGTGGCCTGGCAGATCAAAGAGGGCACGGACGGCCTGGTGCCGTGCGGCACGACGGGCGAATCGCCGACGCTTTCCTACGACGAGCACAAGCGGGTGATCGACATCTGCATCGCCGCTGCCAAGGGCACGGGCGTGCCGGTGATCGCCGGCACCGGCTCGAACTCGACCGAGGAGTCGATCGACCTCACCAAGCACGCCAAGAAGGCGGGCGCCGATGCCGCCATGCTGGTGGTGCCCTACTACAACAAGCCGACCCAGGAGGGCCTCTACCAGCACTTCAAGACGGTGGCCGAGGCGGTCGACATCCCGATCCTCCTGTATAACGTGCCGCCGCGCACCGGCGACGACATGCAGGTCGATACCGTGGTGCGACTCAGCAAGGTGCCGAACATCATCGGCATCAAGGACGCGAGCTACGACATGGCGCGGCCGACCTTGACCAAGCTCAAGGCCAAAAAGGGCTTCATCCAGCTCTCGGGCGAGGATGCGAGCGCCGTGGGCTTCCTGGCCCAGGGCGGTGATGGCTGCATCTCGGTCACCGCCAACGTGGCGCCGCGCCTCTGTGCTGAGATGCACGACGCCTGGAAGGCGCGCGACCTCGACAAGGTGTTCGATCGCCAGGACCGGCTGATGCCGCTGCATAAGGCGCTGTTCGTCGAGACCAGCCCAGGGCCGGTCAAATACGCCTGCGAGCTGATCGGACAGGCGAGCGGCAAGCTGCGCCTGCCTCTGGTCGAATGCACCGAAGCCACCAAGAAGGTCGTGCGTGACGCCATGGTGCATGCCGGACTGATCAACTAGTCGCTTGTAACCAAGCGACGGCAGGTCTTCCTTGGCACAGAAACCGGAGCTGGGCCGCACCGTGGTGGCCCAGAACCGAAAGGCGCGGCACAACTACTTCATCGAAGAGACCTTCGAGGCGGGGCTGGCGCTGACCGGCACCGAGGTGAAATCGCTGCGCGGCGGGCGCAGCACCATCGCCGAATCCTACGTGACCGAGCAGGGCGGCGAGGCCTGGCTGGTCAACGCCAACATCCCGCCCTATGCCGGCGGCAACCGCTTCAACCACGAGCCGAAGCGGCCGCGTAAGCTCCTGCTGCACCGCGCCCAGATCAACAAGCTGATCGGCGCCATCAACCGCGAGGGCCGCACCGTCGTGCCGCTGCAGGTCTATTTCAATCCGCGCGGCCGCGCCAAGATCGAGATCGCCCTTGTGACCGGCAAGCAGGCGCACGACAAGCGCCAGGCCATCAAGGAGCGCGACTGGAAACGCCAGCGCGCGCGGTTGCTGGCGCGGCGGTAGGCGCCTTACTGTGTCGTCGGTGAGGGGGAAACGCGATGCAGGCCTCGACATCGACATCCGCGATCAGTGTGCACCCGACGGTCCGTCCGGATTGGCTCGACAAGCGACGGGAGGTCGCCCTCGAACCTGAGCTGCCGATCGTCGACCCGCACCATCACCTGATCGATCGGCCCGAGAGCGGTCGCTACCTGTTGCCGGATCTCCTGGCCGATATCGCGAGTGGGCACAACGTCGTGGCCACCGTCTACCTGGAATGGCTGTCGATGTACCGCGCCGGCGGGCCTGCCGAGATGCGGCCCGTGGGCGAGATCGAGTTCGCGAATGGAGTGGCGGCGATGAGCGCCAGCGGCGGCTATGGTCGGCCGCGCGCCTGTACCGGCATCGTCGGTCATGCCGATCTGCCGATCGGTGGCCGGGTGGCCAAGGTCCTGGAGGCGATGATCGCGGCGGGCGGCGGCCGGTTCCGCGGCATTCGCTTCATCTCGGCGAGCGATCCCGACATGGCGCAGTGGGGCGCGTCCCTCGGCCGGCCGACGGGACTGCTGCTCGACGGCAAGGTGCGCGAAGGCTTCGCCCAGCTGGCACCGCTCGGCCTCAGCTTCGATGCCTTCATGTACCATCCCCAGCTCGCCGATCTGGTCGACCTGGCGCGCGCCTTTCCGGCGACGCCGATCGTCCTCAACCACGTCGGCGGGGCGATCGGACTTGGCCGCTACAAGGGCAAGCGCGACGAGGTATTCGCCGACTGGAGCACCCGCATCCGCGAGCTTGCGGCCTGCCCCAACGTCCACGTGAAGTTGGGCGGCCTCGGCATGCGGATGTTTGGCTTCGACGTACAGGCGGGCGAGCTGCCGCCGAGCTCGGAGCAACTGGCCACGCTTTGGCGGCCCTATGTCGAGACCTGCATCTCGGCCTTCGGGACGAATCGCGCGATGTTCGAAAGCAACTTCCCTGTCGACAAGGGCTCGTACAGCTACGGCGTGTTCTGGAACGCCTGCAAGCGGCTGGCGCAAGGGGCGAGTGCGGCCGAAAAGGCCGATCTGTTCCACGGGGCGGCATCGCGATTCTATCGTCTCGGCATTTGAGGTGTCCTCGTCAACGTCATAGGGTCGGGGAATGCTGCCAGATCGCTACGACCTTGGCTTGACGACGGCCTCCGCTGCCGCGCGCGACGCCTATGTCCAGGCCACCGATCGGGCGCTGACCTTCTATCCGGGCGCGCTCGAGAGTTACGAACGCGCCATCGCCGCAGACCCTGGTTTTGCGTTGGCCCACGCCGGCAAGGCCCAGGTTCTGCTAAGGCAGGGTGACGTCGCGGCGGCGCGAGCGGCTCTCGCGGCGGCCAAGACCCTGGTCTCCAATCTGTCCGAGCGCGAGACGAGCCACATCAGATTTCTCGATCTTGTGTTCGCCGGCGAGACCGACTCGGCGATCCCCGCTCTCTATGCACATTTGAACACGTGGCCGCGCGACGCCCTGGTTGTCTCGAGTGCGGCAAATCCGAATGGCCTGATCGGTGGTTCGGGGCGCATCGGACAAAAGCACCAGATTGCGGAATTGATGGATAGCCTCGCACCGCACTACGGCGAGGACTTCTGGTTCGTCTCCTATCACGCCATGGCGCTTTCGGAGGATGGTCAGTTCGCGGTGGCCCGAAGGAAGATCGAGCAGTCTTTGGCGGCGAACCAGACTAATGCGCATGGTGCCCACGGCTTCGCTCACATTTGCTACGAGACCGGTGAGCTTGAGGCCGCCCGCACTTTCCTCTCGTCGTGGCTCGCCACCTATCCGCGCGAAGGCTTCTTCCATGGCCATCTCAGTTGGCACTTGTCGCTTTGCGAGATTGACGCCGGCCATTTGGAGAACGCGTCGCGGCTCTATCACGACGCCATCGCGCTCGGCCGCCACAGCGGCGGTCCTCAACAGAAGGTTTCCGATGGAGCTGCATTCCTGTGGCGCTCCGAGCTTGCCGGCCGTCCACGCGACGCGGCGGCATGGCGGGCGTTGCATGGCTATGCGAGCAGTTCACTGCCTCGGCCGGGCAATGCGCTTGCCGATCTGCACGTCATCCTGACTCAGGCGGTCATGGGCGAAAGCGCCGCGACCGACAGCCGGGCGCATCAGATCGAGGCGCTGGCGCGGAATGGGCGCTATCCGTCCGGCTCCTACCTTCCGACGTTGGCGCGTGGCTTCGCGGCGTTCGAACGCGGCGATTTTTCGGGCGCAATCGATCGGCTTGCACCGCTCGCGGGTGACAACGAACGCATCGGGGGGAGCCGCGCGCAACACGATCTCATCGAGTTCACGTTGTTGAGGGCGTACCTCCGGACGAACCGGCGGGAGGAAGCGCGGCACCTGCTTGGAGCGAGGCGGCCGGGTGCTTCCGGTGTTCCCGTGCTAGGAGTTAGGGAGGTGCATTGAACAGGCGGCCTTCCCGGGGAGTACAATGAGCACAGTATTGATCACCGGCACGTCGCGCGGGCTTGGCCTCGAATTCACGCGGCAGTACGCCGGCAGGGGCTGGAAGGTGCACGCCTGCGCCCGCCAGCCGGACAAGCTCGCCGGGGTGAAGGGCGATATCCATCGCCATCCGCTTGAGGTCACGGACTACAAGGCGGTAAAGGCGCTTGCCGCGAAGCTTTCTGGCGAGGCGATCGACGTCCTGATCTGCAACGCCGGCATTGGCGGCTCCAATGACAATGGCGGCCAGAGCCTGGGCTCGCTGGATCCCGCAGCCTGGCGGCAGGTCTTCGAAGTGAACACCCTGGCCCCGCTGATGATGGCCGAGGCCTTCGTCGAGTACGTGGCGCGCTCCAAGCAAAAGAAACTGATTTGCATCACCAGCATCCTTGGCAGCCTCGCCAACAACGCCGGTGGCCGCTATGCCTACCGCGCCAGCAAGACGGCGTTGAACATGGAATGGAGCTGTCTCGCCAAGGATCTGGCGGGCCGGGGCGTCATCTGCGTCGCCCTTCATCCGGGCTGGGTGCAAACCGACATGGGCGGCGCAGGAGCGCCACTCACCATCGACCAGAGCGTGCCGTCCATGGTCAAGACCATCGAGGGGCTGAAAGCGTCCGACAACGGCCGCTACCTCCAGTGGGACGGCGGCGAACTGCCCTGGTGATCCGTGCTGCTCACCGAGGAACAAGAGCTGATCCGGGACACGGCGCGCGCCTTTGCGCATGAGCAGGTGTTGCCGCATGTGCGGGCTTGGGAGGCGGCAGGCGCGATCCCCCGCGCCCTTTTGAGCGAGATGGGCCGACTTGGCTTCATGGGCATGTGCGTGCCGCCGGAATGGGGCGGCGCCGGCGTCAGCATGGCGTCTTATGTGCTGGCCATGGAGGAGATCGCCGCGGCGGACGGCGGCCTGTCGACAGTGATGGGAGTGAACAATTCGCCCGACTGCGCAGCGTTGCTGGGCTACGGCTCGCCCGAGCAGAAGGAGCGCTGGCTGAAGCCGATGGCGCGTGGCGAGCTCTTGGGCGCGTTCTGTCTCACCGAGCCGCAGGCGGGCTCCGACGCGTCCAACTTGAGGACGCGCGCGGAGAAGAGGGGCAATGGCTGGGTCCTGAACGGCGTCAAGCAATTCATCACCAGTGGCAGCACGGCGGATGTCGCCTTGGTGTTCGCGGTGACGGACGCTGTCGCGGGCAAGCGCGGCATCTCCTGCTTCATTGTTCCGACCGGTACGCCGGGCTATCGAGTTGCCTCGTTCGAGAAGAAGCTGGGGCAGAAATCTTCGGACACCTGTCAGATTGCCTTCGAGGATTGCGCGGTGGGTGCCGATTCATTGCTGGGCGCCGAGGGCGAAGGCTATCGCATTGCTTTGGCCAACCTCGAAAGCGGCCGCATCGGCATCGCTTCCCAGGCCGTCGGTATGGCGCGCGCCGCCTTCGAGCTTGCCAGGGCTTACGCCTCCGAGCGCGAGGCCTTCGGCACCAAGATCGTGAACCATCAGGCGGTCCAGTTCCGCCTGGCCGACATGGCCACAAAGGTCACAGTCGCGCGCCAGATGGTGCTGCATGCTGCAAGCTTGCGCGACGCCGGGCGGCCCTGCCTCATCGAGGCCGCAATGGCCAAGTTATATGCTTCGGAGATGGCCGAAGAGGTCTGCTCGGCGGCGATCCAGATCCACGGCGGCTACGGCTATGTGGCCGACTATCTTGTCGAGAAGGTCTGGCGCGATGTGCGTGTGTGCCAGATCTACGAAGGCACGAGTGACGTGCAACGACTGCTGATCGGCCGCGGTCTGGCAACGCTTTAGGTGGGAATGCTTGTCGGTGTGGTCGCCTTGTGACAGAGTCACACTCAGTGAAACGGGGGGCTTCTGGTCACGGGCGACCGTCGGTGCGCCGTGATCTCTGTGTGACGGGACTGGCCGCGCTGGCTGCCTGGAGCCTGGCGTCGGCTGCCGTGGCTGAGGAGCCGTCTCTGTCCAAAGGTCGCGTGCTGCAGATGCAGACCGCCTTCAATCCCGATCTGCCCGGTTCCGGCGAGGGCGTGCGCTCCTTCACCAAGACGCTGGCGCACATGTCGGACGGGGCGCTCTCGATCAAAATCATCGAGCCCGGCCATATCGCGCCGACGCGCGACATGCTCGATGCCGTGGTTGCGGGCGATCTCGAGGCGGCCTTCACCTGGTCGGGCTTCGCCTCCGCCAAGGCCCCGGTGCTCAGCCTGTTCGGCACCGTGCCATTCGGTCCCGGCCCCGAGGAGATGAGCGCCTGGATCCTCGAGGGCGATGGCGGCCGTATCCAGCGTCAGGCCTACGACAGGCTGGGCGTCACTGGCATCCCGTGCGGCATGCAGGGCGGCAAGGGCGGTGGCTGGTTCCGCAGCGAGCTCAACACCGTCGACGACTTCAAGAATGCGCGGCTGCGCTACGGCCGCATCGCGGGTCCGGTCATAGAGCGCCTGGGCGCCACCCTGGTGCCGCTGCCTGCCGGCGACTTCTTCTATCAGCTGCAGCAGGGCAAGGTGGATGGCGGCGAGATGTCGACGCCGGCCATGGACGCGGCGCTTGGTTTCGACAAGCTCGGCCTGCCGTACTACATGCCGGGCTGGCAGCAGCCCTCGGCCGTACTCGATTTCCTGATGCGCAAAGACAAGTGGCAGGCGCTGCCGGCCGCCCAGCGGGCGCAGATCAAGACCGCTTGCCGCGCCAACATCATGTGGATGCTGAGCCGCTCGCCGCACATCCAGGCGCTGGCGCTGGAGAAGCTGCGCGCCGCCGGAGTCGTCATCAGGCAATGGTCGCCGGCGCTGCTCGAGGCGTTTCGCAGCAACACGGCGGAGGTGCTCAAGGACCGTGCTGCGTCCGACGATGACTTCGCCGCCGCCTGGACCGATCAGAAGGAGTTCGTCGCCCGCGTCGCCAAATGGCGGGCGCTGTCGCGCCTACCGTAGGGCGCGAAGCGTCCTCTCGCATCTTGCACGAGGCCGGCGGTACGGGCAGGTTGCCTCCGGCATGAGCGTCCTCTCCTCAGCTGTCGATACCCGTTCCGACGCCTTCAAGAAGAACGTCGAGGCGATGCGTGGGCTCGTCGCCGATCTCAAGAGCCGCACCGAGAAAGTGCGACTGGGCGGCGGCGAACAGGCGCGCAAACGCCACGTGTCGCGTGGCAAGCTCCTGCCGCGTGAGCGGGTGCGGGCGCTGATCGATCCGGGCTCGCCCTTCCTCGAGCTGTCACCGCTCGCCGCCATGGACATGTACGACCACGAGGCGCCAGGCTCCGGTGTGATCACCGGCGTGGGCCGCGTGAGCGGCGTGGAATGCGTGGTCGTCTGCAACGACGCCACGGTGAAGGGCGGCACCTACTATCCGATGACGGTGAAAAAGCATCTCCGCGCCCAGGAAGTGGCGATGGAGAACCGGCTGCCCTGCATCTATCTGGTCGATTCCGGCGGCGCCAACCTGCCGCAATGGCCCGAGGTGTTTCCCGACAAGACCCACTTCGGCCGCATCTTCTACAACCAGGCCAACATGTCGGCGCAGGGCATCCCGCAGGTCGCCTGCGTCATGGGCTCGTGCACGGCGGGCGGCGCCTACGTGCCTGCGATGAGCGACGAGACCGTCATCGTGCGCAAGCAGGGCACGATCTTCCTGGGCGGCCCGCCGCTCGTGAAGGCCGCGATCGGCGAGGTGGTGACTGCAGAGGAGCTGGGCGGCGCCGATGTACACGCGCGCACCTCCGGTGTCGCCGACCACTATGCCCTGAACGACAGCCACGCGCTGGGCATGATCCGCCGCATCGTCGCCAACCTCAATTGGCGCAAGGAGCCGTCGGTGTCGCTCGTCGAGCCGCGCGAGCCGCTCTATCCGGCCGAGGAGCTCTACGGCGTCGTGCCGACCGACAGCCGCACGCCGTACGACATGCGCGAGGTGATCGCGCGGCTGGTCGACGGCAGCGAGCTCGACGAGTTCAAGCACCTCTACGGCACGACCGTCGTCACCGGCTTCGCGCGGATCTGGGGTTACCCGATCGGCATCATCGCCAACAACGGCATCCTGTTCAACGAATCGGCGCTCAAGGCGACGCACTTCATCGAGCTGTGCGGCCAGCGCGGCATCCCGCTGCTCTTCCTGCAGAACATCACGGGCTTCATGGTCGGTCGCAAGTACGAGGCGGGCGGCATAGCCCGCGACGGCGCCAAGATGGTGACGGCGGTTTCGATGGTTGGCGTGCCGAAGTTCACGGTGATTGTCGGAGGCAGCTACGGCGCCGGCAACTACGGCATGTGCGGCCGCGCCTACGGCCCGCGCTTTCTGTGGATGTGGCCCTCAGCGCGCATTTCGGTGATGGGCGGCGAGCAGGCGGCGAGCGTTCTGGCCACCGTGCGGCGCGACAATATCGAGGCGCGCGGCGGGCAATGGTCGAAAGAGGAGGAGCAGGCCTTCAAGCAGCCGATCCTCGAGCAGTACGACCGCGAGGGGCATCCCTACTACGCGACGGCGCGCCTGTGGGACGATGGAATCCTCGATCCCGTCGACACCCGCATGGCGCTGGCGCTCGGGCTGTCGGCCGCCATGAACCAGCCGATCGGCTCAACCAAGTTCGGCGTCTTCCGGATGTAGGCGATGGGCGAGTTGGTGCAGAGCTCGATTGTGAACGGTGTCGCCACGCTTCGGCTCATGCGTGGCAAGCAGATGAACTCGCTCGATGCCGACACAGCGCAAGCCGTGATCGCGGCGGTAAAGGCATTCGCCGACGACCCGGCGGTGCGCGTGCTCGTGGTCGGGGGCGAGGCGCCGGCTTTTTCGGCCGGCGGCGACTTCAACTGGGTCCTCACCTGGCCCGGGCTCAGCGCCGAGGCCCGCCGCGAGGGCGCCGACGTCATCATGGGTGCGGTGCAGGCGGTCTACGACTTCCCTAAGCCGTCGATCGCCCGCGTGCACGGCGCCGCTGTGGGCGGCGGCGTCGGCCTGATGCTGGCCTGTGACTATGCGATTGCCGCCACGACGGCGCGCTTTGGACTGACGTCAGTGCGCAACGGACTGTTGGCGGGCATCGCCATTCCGGTGCTCATCGAGGCCGTGGGCCCCCGCAAGGCAAGGCAACTCTTGATCCATGGCGGCACCTTCGACGCCACGACGGCACGCGAGATCGGCCTGGTCGATCACGTCGTCGAGGCGGACAAGCTCGAGGAGGAAGTGGCGCGGCTCGCCGGCGAGCTCAGGCTCGGCGCGCCATCGGTTCAGGCCCTGATCAAGCGGCTGGTGCCGGAAGTCGACGCGGCACAGCACGATGCACGCGCGGCGGCGCTGTTGAGCAAGGCGATTGCCGAACAGTGCGTCACGGCCGAGGCGCGCGAGGGCATGCAGGCATTCCTCGACAAGCGAAAGCCGAAGTGGGTTTGATGTTTTCCAAGATCCTGATCGCCAACCGCGGCGAGATCGCCTGCCGGGTTATCAAGACGGCACGGCGATTGGGCATCAAGACCGTCGCGGTCTACTCCGACGCCGACGACGGCGCGCGCCACGTCGCGTTGGCCGACGAGGCGGTGCATATCGGCCCCTCGGCGGCGCGCGAAAGCTACCTTGTCGTGGACAAACTGGTCGACGCCGCCCGGCGCACGGGTGCCGCGGCGATCCATCCCGGATACGGATTCCTGTCGGAGAACGCCGGCTTCGCCGAGGCATGCGGCAAGGCGGGCATCGTCTTCATCGGCCCGCCGCCTTCGGCCATTCGCGCCATGGGCTCCAAGAGCGAAGCCAAGAAGATCATGGAAAAGGCCAAGGTGCCGCTGGTGCCGGGCTATCACGGCGACGACCAGTCGCCGGCGCTGCTCGCCAGAGAAGCGGCCCGCATCGGCTTTCCGGTGCTGATCAAGGCCTCGGCCGGCGGCGGCGGCAAGGGCATGCGCGTGGTCGACAGCGCGGTGAAGTTCGACGACGCACTGGCCGCAGCCAAGCGCGAGGCCAAATCGTCGTTTGCCGACGATCACGTGCTTATCGAGAAGTACCTGACGCGGCCGCGCCATATCGAGATCCAGATCTTCGCCGACGGCCACGGCAGCTGCCTATATCTCTTCGAGCGCGACTGCTCGATCCAGCGGCGGCATCAGAAGGTAATCGAGGAGGCGCCGGCGCCGGGCATGGAGCCCAAGCGGCGCGCCGCCATGGGCGAAGCGGCGGTCGCGGCGGCCAAGACGATCGGCTACGTCGGCGCCGGCACGGTGGAGTTCATCGCCAACCAGGACGGCGGCTTTTACTTCATGGAGATGAATACCCGCCTGCAGGTTGAGCATCCGGTGACCGAGGCGATCACTGGACAGGACCTGGTCGAATGGCAACTCATCGTGGCTGCGGGCGGCAAGTTGCCGCTCAAGCAGGACGAGCTTCGCATCGACGGCCATGCGGTCGAGGTGCGTCTCTATGCCGAGGATCCGGCGCGCAATTTCCTGCCCTCGACCGGCACCCTTTTGCATTTGCGCCTGCCGACCGAAGGCCCTCACGTGCGCGTCGATACCGGCGTGCGCGAAGGCGATGTCGTGACGCCGTTCTACGATCCCATGATCGCCAAGGTGATCGTGCATGAGCACGACCGGATGGCGGCGATGCGGCGCATGGCGGCGCTGATGGGCGAGACAGAGGTGGTGGGCGTGACTACCAACGCCCCGCTCCTGCAGGCGCTGTGCGCCCATCCGGCTTTCGTGGGCGGCGAAATCGACACCGGCTTCATTGAGCGGCACCGCGACGAACTGCTCCCGCCGACCGCACCCGCCGACGATCGCCTGCTGGCGGTCGCCACTCTGGCGCGTATCGTCGACTGGCAGGAAGCGGGAGTGCCGGCGCCGGGCGATCCGCATTCGCCGTGGAATACGCACTCCGGCTTCCGACTGCTCGCGGAGGGCCACGACGAGGTGCACTGGCGCGACGGCGAGCGCGAGGTCACGGTAATCGTGCATCGCCATCGCGACGGCGCACTGGGCCTCGACCTGCCGGGCGGGCGCAAGCCAGCACGCGTGCGACGCAGTCCCGAAGGGCGACTCGCAATCTGGCTCGACGGCGAAACTTTCGTCGCCTCGGCCGTTCGGCGGCGGACCAACGATGGCGGCCTCGACTACAGCCTGTTCGCCGACGGCGCCCATCGCCGCCTGCGCCTGGTCGATCCCCTGGACGTCACGCAGTACGAGGCGGCCGCCTTGGGCGAGGCCTCGCTGCGCTCGCCGTTGCCCGGCAAGATCATCGACCTCCGGGTCAAGGTGGGCGATACGGTGAGCAAGGGCCAGCCGCTCTTGGTGCTGGAAGCGATGAAGATGGAGCACACGCTGAGCGCCCCGGCCGACGGCAAGATCAAGTCGGTGCGCTGCGCCGTGGGCGAGCAGGTTCTTGAGGGCGCCGAGCTCGTTGAGTTCGAAGCCGAATAGGCCCTCTATAGCTTGCGGGCGAACAATTCGAAGGTGAGCTGCCTCATCCAGCGGTGACCTTCGTCGCGGTGGTAGCGCTCGTGCCAGTATTGCGCGATCTCGACGCGCGGCAGCGCCAACGGACAGTCGAAGATAGAGAGCCCGAGCGAGCCAGCCAATCGGCGCGCCACGTTCGCCGGCAGGGTGACGACGCCGTCCGTCTCCGAAGCCACGATCGCGCCGGCAACGAAGCTCGGCACCTGCAGTCGCACGTTCGCCGGTGCCACGGCGCCGGCCAGCGCGCTTTGCGCAGCCTCGTGGACCGCATGGCCGATTTCCGAACTCGCGACCAGGATGTGCTGCTCGGCGAGAAAGCCGCCGCGCGATCGCAGCTTGGCGATGCGGGGATGCGACTTCCGGGCGGCGCTGAGGTAGCCGTCGCTGTAAAGCCGCTGCCGGCGCAGATGCCGGGCCGCCTTGGGAAAGGCGCCGAGCGCCAGATCGGCCTCGCCGGCTTCGAGCTTGGCTTCGATTTGGTGTGACTGCATCGGCACCGCTCGGATTCTCACGCCAGGTGCCAGTGAAGCGATGCGGGCGATCAGCGGCGGCAGGAAATGGATCATGCCGACGTCGGTCAGCAACAGGCCGAACTGGCGGTCCGAGCTTGCCGGGTCGAAAGCGAGCGCCTCGGCGCGAAGATCGTCGACGGCCGCCAGGAGCGCGCGCAGGCGTTGGGAAAGATAGAGCGCCTTGGGCGTCGGCTGCATGGCTCTACCGTTGCGCACGAACAGCGGATCGGCGAATTGCCGGCGCAGGCGGCCGATCACCTTGCTGACGGTCGGCTGCGTCGTGCCGAGGAGCTGTGCGGTGCGCGTGATGCTGCGCTCCTGCAGGAGGGCCGCCAGCACGCGCAGCTCGCCCAGCTTCAATTCGGATGATGTCAGCGTGGTCATGAATACTATGCCCTTTCCGACATAGTATCACGATCGCGCCGTGCGGTATCCTCTGCCTGAAACCAATGTGCCGGAGGCCGCCATGGGCAAGTTCATCGTCGAGCCGCACTTTCGCCTGCAGGAGTGGGTCGCCGAGGAGAAGGGCTACTTTCGCTCCGAGGGCCTCGATTACGAGTTCCGCGAGCTGATCCGGTCGACCGCCGGCCAGCATCACAACAAGGGCGCGCAGGGCGCCTTCCAGAGCATCGAGAAGGGCCGCGAGGCCCAAGTGAGCTGCGCCTGCCACTGGACGGTGAACGTCGCGGCCTCCAAGGGGCACGCCAAGCTCTATGCCGACGCCTATTCGGTGGCGCCGGCCGGCATCTTCGTGCCGGCCGATTCACCGATCCGCACGCCGGCCGACCTCGCCGGCGTGCCGATCTCGGTCGGCTTCCAGTCGGGCAGCCACTACTCGACCATCCAGGCGCTCGAGCAGTACATGCCGGCCAAGGACATCAACCTCACCTTCGAGGACGGCATGCTGTTCCGTCGCCTCGAGCTCCTGATCGAGGGCAAGAGCCGGGCGGCCGCGCTGTTCAGCGGGCCTTACTGCCTCGTCGAGCAGCTGGGTTTCCGCAAGGTGATCGACACCACCTTCATGATCGCTTCGATGATCAACGGCTCGCCCGATCCCGAGGACGTGCGCCGCTTCTTCCGCGCGCTGAAGCAGGCGCAGCGCGACATCGACCTCAGGCCCGAGCTCTATACCCACTACTACAAGAACGAGTTCCCCGACCGCTATCACGCCATGATGGATACCCGGCGCTGGGCCCCCGGCGAGCGGATCGTGTTCGAGACCTATTCGCGCGACGTCTACCAGCAATCCTTCGAATGGATCGCCCAGCACGAGATTTTCGGCGAGGGCCGCATGGGCTCCGGCGACTACGACAAGGCGGCGGTGTCCTTCGCCTGACTACTGCAGGAATTTCAGGTACTGCCCGACGAAGTCGCAGCCGACGTCCTTTGAATAGGCGTCGATCAGCTTCTTGGTGATCGGACCGGGCGTCTTGCCGTCGCCGACGGGAGCGCCGTTGAAGCTCCGGACCGGCAGGATGCAGAGGCTGGTCGAGGTCAGGAACATCTCGTCGGCGTTGGCGGCATCGAACAGGTCGATGTCGCCCGCGGTGCAAGCGATGCCGAGTTTGCTGGCGCAGTCTATCGTCATCTGCCGGCTGACGCCGGGCAGCACGTAGCGCTCCGATGGCGTGAAGAGCGCCCCCTCGCGCACGATGAAGATGTTGCTGCCCAGGCCCTCGGCGAGATTGCCATTCTCGTCGAGCAGGATCGCCCAGGCGTCCGGGTTCAGCGCCTTCACCGGCTTCTCGGCCATGATCATGTTGAGATAGTTGTGTGTCTTGGCGCGTGGACTGAGCATCGAGGGCGCCGTGCGCCGCGCCGTCGTGGTGATCACTTGGGCACCGTCGCGATAGAGCTTGGCGCGCTTGGCGAGCGGCAGGGGCAGCACCTCGATCACGACATTGGGGCCGGTATGCTCCCAGCCCTCGTCGCCCACGGCATCGACGCCGCGGCTGACCCTCTGGCCCACCCACCAGTCGCCGACTGCCGGGCGCAGGTGCTCGTTGCGCTCCACAACCTCTTCGCTGTGGGCGACCATCTCCTTCGGCGAGAGGCCGGGATCGATCTGCAGGTAACGCAGCGAGCGGTAGAAGCGGTCGATGTGCTCCTTCAGGCGAAACGGCCGGCCCTCGAAGGTGCGCGTCATGTCGAAGGCGCCATCACCGTATTTCCAGCTGCGATCGCGGAACGGGATCATAACCTGGCCTTCCGGCATGAACTTGCCGTTGAACCAGGCGATGCGTTGGTTGCTGAGCTGCTGGGCCATGAAAAATTCTCCGGGTTGGCGCGAGTATGGCGCCTGTGCACAAACGTTCAAGACGGCGCCTCGTGGCTGGGTCAAATCGGCGGGCATGGAGAGTCTACCCGGTTTCCTGCTGGCGGCTCTGGCGCTGGCCGGCAGTCCCGGCCCGGCGACCTTGAGTCTCGCCGCCGCCGGCGCGGCCTTCGGCGCCCGCCGGGTGACGGGCTACCTCGCTGGCATCGTGGTCGGCATGGTGGCCGTCATGGCGATCACGGCAAGCGGCATGGTCGGCCTGTTGCTGGCGGTGCCCGGTGCTACGCCCATCGTCACGATCGCGGCCGCGCTCTATTTCCTGTGGCTTGCCTGGCGCATCGCCACCGCGCCGCCGCTCGCCGAGGCATCGCAGCAGGGCCGCGCGCCGAGCTTCGCCGGCGGCTTCGCGTTGTCGCTGGTCAATCCCAAGGGCTATGCCGCGATGGCGGCGCTTTTCTCCGGCTTCGTCCTGGTGCGCGACAGGCTGTCGGTCGACGCGGCGGCCAAGATCGCGCTGCTGACCGTGGTGATCACTGCGGTGAATGTCCTTTGGCTGCAATCGGGCGCGCTGCTCACCGGATGGTTCCGCGATCCACGGTCCAACCGGATCGTGAACGTGGCGTTCGCCGTCCTGCTGCTGGCGTCGGTCGCCTTCGCCGTCAGGGCCGCCTGACGATGCGCACCGTGACGCTGCTCGAGCGCCCCTGCTCGTCGACGACCGCGACCCGGGTCTCGCCGGCGCCGACCGGCAGCCAGTTGCTGCCCCGGAGCGGCCGGCCGTCGATCAGCCAGTGCAGCGCGCCGCTGCCGCCATGGGCGGCAAGCGGCACCGCCTCGCCAGCAGCGAGCTCGATGCGCGAGTCCGCTGTCGGATAGGAAATGCGCGGTCCGCCGCTGGTCTGTGCGGGCGGCGTCAGGGTGCGCATGCGCGGTGGCAGGTCGTGCCATGACGATACCTTGATCACGTCGTCAGGCGCCGGGAAGGCACGGTTCTCCTCGCCGGGAAGGCGGCCAAATGCCTTCAGGGCAATCGGTAGCGCGGCCAGCCGGCCGACCTGTCCGGGACGGGGAGAGCCGTTGGCGTGCCCGACCCAGACCACGACGGTCCAATTGGCGCTGTAGGTGGCGCCCCAGGCATCGCGGTAGCCCGCCGAGGTCCCGGTCTTGTAGGCGATACGACGGTCGCGCAGCGCCGGCGGCAGCGAGGCAAAGCCTTCCGGCAAGGGGGAGCCGGTCAGGATGTCGGTCACGTACCAGGCCGCCGTCGGACCGACCAGCCGCAGCGGCGTCGGGCGCGGCCGGTCGCGGCGCACGATGGGCGGCGCAAACAGGCCGCCATTGGCAAGGCCCGAATAGAGCGTGGCCATCTCGAGCGGCGACACGGTGGCGCTGCCGAGCGCCATGCCCAGCGAATCTCCCGGATCGTCCTTGGGCAGGCCGGGCGAGACTCCGGCGGCGCGCAGCGTCGCGAGAAAGCGCTGAGGTCCCACCCGCTCCAGCGCCAGCACGGCCGGCACGTTCAGCGATTGCTGCAGGGCATATCGAACCGTGATGGCACCCTGATGACGCCGGTCGAAGTTGCGCGGTGCCCACTCCTTGAAGCGCACGGGAACGTCTTCGACCAGCGACTCCGGATGCAGGATGCGGTCGTCGAAGGCCAGCGCATAGATCATGGGCTTCAGCGCCGAGCCGGGCGAGCGCCGCGCGCGCACCAGGTCGACCTGGCCGGCGCGGCCGAAGAAGTCGTCGCCACCCACCCAGGCCACGACCTCGCCGCTGCGATTATCGATCGCCACCAGCGCGATCTGGGCATGGTCGGCGAGCTGGCGACGCTCGTCGTTGACGAGCTGGGCGAGCGCCATCTGCAACTCGAGCCGGATGCCAGTCGGCACGGTCCGGCCGGGCGACTGGCCGGCCAGCCAGGCCGACAGGTGCGGCGCATGCATGGGCATGGCCAGGCGACGCTTGGGCACGGCGCGGTCGGTCGCGAAGTCGAACAGCGCCTGGTCGATCAGGCCGCTTTCCAGGCTGCGCTCGAGCACCCGGTCGCGGCCGGCTCGCGCCGCGGCCGGCCGGCGATCCGGCCGCCGCCGCGCCGGCGCCTGCGGGATCGCGACCAGCAGGGCCGCCTCGGCGGCACTCAGCTGCTTCGGCTCCTTGCCGAAGTAGGCGAAGGAGGCGGACCGCACGCCCTCGAGATTGCCGCCCATCGGCGCCAGCGTCAGGTAGATCGCCATGATGTCGCGCTTGGAGTAGCGCCATTCGAGCTGCAGGGCGCGCGCTGTCTGGATCGCCTTCACGAATACGCTGCGCGAATTCGCCTGCAGGTGATCGGGATCGAGCAGGCGGGCGGCCTGCATGGAGATCGTCGAAGCGCCCGACACGATGCGGCCATGGCCGATCCATTGCCCCGCCGCCCGCAGCGCGGCCAGCGGGTCGACGCCCCAGTGCTCGTCGAAGCGGCGATCCTCGTAGGCCTTGAGCATCGACAGGTAGAGCGGATCGACATCGCCGATCGTGGTCTTCAGTCGCCATTTGCCATCGGCGGTCGTGAAGGCGCGCAGCAGCCGGTCGTTCGCATCGACGATCTCCGTCGACCGCTCCTGGTAGCGCTGCAGATCCGGCGGAAACAGCCGATCGAGCGTCAGCGCCGTCGCCGCCAGGCCGCTGACGGCGAGCGCCGATACGCTGAGGAGCCGCCGCAGGTCCATGAGCGTCAGCGTGGCAGGATCGTCACGCTGCCCATGGCCGTCCGCCCGTAAATGCGCGGCGCGTACATGTCGGAGACGTTGACGGCGGGCAGCGCGAAGCGGCCCGGCGTCACGGCGCGCACCACGTAGGCGACGTTGAAGTGGTCGGGATTGTGGCCTTTGTCGTCCCACCACGCGCGGTAGGGTCGGTTGCCGAGATCGAGCGCGGCGAAGAAGCGGTCGTCGCGTCCTTCGGTCATGCGGGTCGGCGTGAGCTTGCCGACGAAGGAGAACGACTTCACGGTGTCGTCGTTCAGCACCGATTCGATCTCGAAGCCGGCCGGCAGGAGATCGAGCAGCGCCGCCTGATGGTAGCCGCCGGCGTAGTTGTAGCCCGACAGCACGACCACGAGCCGGTCGTTCTGGCGAATCTTGTCGAGGTCGGGGTCGTCGCCCTGCAGTGTGTAGTAGCGGCGGTCGACGGTCAGCCCCTCGGTCGCCGCCGGCTGCGGGTCCTTCGGCACGCCGCGCGCCGTTACCTGCAGCCACACCGGCTTGTCGCCGTCGTTCCTCACCTTGAGGCCGTGCGCGAGTGCCGCGGCATCGGGATTGAGCACGACCGGATCCTTGGTCGACTTGCGCTTGTCGCCGTCGACCGAGTAGTCGAGCTCGCCACCGCCGCCCATGGCGTGGGCGGCGAGGATCAGCCAGGCCTGCTCCTGGGTCGTCGTTTCGTTGACTTTGCCGACCAGGCGGTTCTGCACCGAGCCCAGCACCGCCGCCACGCCCTCGGCGCCGCCGCCTTCGGCGGCCAGCGCCAGGAGCGCCGCGCGGTCTCGCAACGGCGTGCCGTAGTAGTCGTCCGGGTTGCGCAGATCGATCTGCTTGCGGGCGATGCTGAAGGCGAGCCGTGCCCGGCCGCTTTCGCCCACCAGGTTGAGCGCGGCGGCGAGCTGTCCCCACGCGAGCCCGCCCCTGATGTCGGACGCCTTGGCGTCCTGGAAGTAGCGGACGCGTCCGGGATCGGCGAGACCCGCCTTGGCCAGCACGTACCAGGCATAGGCCTGGGCGTTGGGCGAGAGCTTCTCGGCGGTGCGGTTGAGCCAGGTGAGGCCGCGCTGCAGGGTGGCGGCGGGCACCGCCATCTGCTGGTCGCGGGCGCGCAGCAGGAAATCGAGGGCATAGCTCTGCAGCCATTCGGCCGCCGGAGTCGAGTATGGCCCCCACATGCCGAACGAACCGTCACTCATCTGCATGTCGGCGACTCGGTAGATCGCCTCCTGCACGCGGTCGGTGATCTTGGGATCGCTGGGACCGTAGCCGAGCAGGGCGACGTCGTTGTAGTAGAGCAGCGGCAGCGCCCGGCTGGTCGTTTGCTCGATGCAGCCATGCGGATACTTGTCGAGCGCGCGCAGCAGAGCTGCCACGTCGATGCCGGGCACGCGCGACAGGGCCACGCTCACCTGCGTGGTGTCGCGCTCGAAGCTGGCGATGATATCGCTGCCGACCGACAGTTCCTTGCCGGACTCCAGCTTGGAGACGGTGTCAATGGCGCTCGGCGTCTGCGAGGAGCGGACCTGGATATCCCAGTCGCGCGTGACGGCGAAGTTGTTCGGCCCGGAGACCGAGACCGTCACCTTGCCGAAGCCGGCATCGCCGGCGTTGAGCGGCCAGGTCAGGAGCTCGCGCTGGTTGGTGGCGAGCCGCCGCGTCTCGGCGACGGGGCGTTCGAGCGATACGGCGCCGGTCGCCTCCAGCTTCACCTGGTAGTCGCCGGCCGGGCCGTCGACATTGTGCAGCGAGAGCGCCACACGGCTGCGGTCGCTGGGAGCGAGGAAGCGCGGCAGGACCACGTCGGCGGCGACGGCGTCACGCACGAACATGCGGGCATCCGCCGATCCCACGCGGGTCTTGTCGTAGGCCACCGCCATCAGGCGGAGCTGGCCCTCGAAGTCGGGGATGTCGAGCGTCACCTTGGCTTCGCCCTTGTCGTCGAGCTTCACGGGGCCGCTGAACAGCGACACGACGTGGATCGGCACGACGTCGAGACCGACCCCGCCGGAATCGCCGCCGGTGCGCAGCTGGCCGAGATCGTCGGCGTGCGTGTCGAGCAGGCGGCCGTAGTCGTCGCGCACCGCCACCGCGAGCTTGCGCTTGCCGAAGTAGTAGTCGGCGGGCTTGGGCGTGGCATAACGCGTGAGCTGTAGGATGCCTTCGTCGACTGCAGCCAGGGTCACGTAAGCCTCGGGTCCGGTGGCATTGCCGACATGGATCGGCACCTCGACCTTCTGGCGCGGTGTGATCTTCTCCGGCGGCGCCACCTGCACGGTAAGCGTGCGCCGTGCCGGATCGAGGGCGAGCCAGGCGGCGCCGATGGCGCGCACCGGCGTCCGTTCGGCGTGCGTGGCGAGCGGCCGCCAGGCGGTGACCAGCGCGTAAGCGCCAGGTCCCCATTCACCCTTCACCGGCACGTCGATGGTCGTGCCGCCCGCTTCGACGTTGGTCGTGTAGGTGGCGACGATCTTGTCGGTCGAGATGGCGACCAGCGCCTCGCCGGAGAAGGGCGCCTCGATGCGCACCTTGGCGACCTCGCCCGGCGCATAACCTTGCTTGTCGGTCGCGACCTTCAGGGTGTCGGGCGTTTCCTCGGTGTCGGAGCTGCCGTACCAACCGACATAGAAGGTGAGGCTGCTCGTGGTTCCCGTCTGCTTGTCGGTGAGCGTCAGGGTGTGCGGACCCCAGTCGAGGCGCCGCGACAGGTGGACCGGTTGGTCGGCCTTGAGCGCCACCGTATTGGCGGTGATCAGCCGCTCGCCAGTGATCGGCTGCCAATACCAGCGTCCTTCGTTCTCGTACCACTGGTAGGAATAGACCGTGCGTTCGATCTTGTACTCGACCTCGGGCATGGCGATCTGCTTGCCCTCGGCGTCGACCGCGACGATGTCAAAGGCGGTCTCGGTGCCCTCCGGCGCATAGCGACCTTCGAAGGTCGGCCGGATGCCGATATAGGCTTCGCGCGTGCGCAGCGGCAGTGTCTTGTCGGTCTTGGTCGCCCGTCCGTTGCCGGGTTCGAATACGCGCGCTTCGATCTGCGCCTTTAGCGGCAACGACGTGTCGGTGACGCCGCCGCCGCTCCATTCGAGGCGCGACTTGCCGGCGGCGTCGGTGTCTGGTCCCTTGAGCGTGATCAGGGGCGATTCGAATTTCTCCCGCTTTTTCTCCTGGCCGAACGTGTATTTGGCGAAAGCCGGGAACGGCCTTTCGTCGATCGACACCCTGAGGTCACCCTCGACAGCAAGGCCGGCGGCCGGTGCGCCGTAGAGGAAATCGGACTTGATGTCGAAGCCGTTGGCCTTGCCAAGTCGCAGGATGGCCGCGTCGGAGGCCATCTCTACCTTGAGCTTCTCCGGGACGAAGTCCTGGACGGCGAACTCGATGCGGCCGACCGGTGGCGCCTTGGGGTCGATATGCGCCGTCACCGACCACTGGCCGCGGCGCGAGCCCTTGGGGATCGGGATCGCCTGGTAGAGGGCGCCCGAGGCGGGAAGGGAGAGCGCGTAGCGCGTGAACTCGCTGCCGTCCGGCCGATGAACGATCAGGGTCACCGGCATGTTGCTGAGCGCATTGGCGCTGTCGTCGCGCAGCATCGACATGAGGTGGACCGTCTCGCCGGGGCGATAGATGCCGCGCTCGGTATAGAGAAAAGCGTCGACCGGACCGGGCTGGTCGCGGCCGTCGATGCCGCGGTCGCTGAGGTCGAAGGCCGACTTGGTGAGTTCGAGGCGCGAGAAGTCCTGATGCGCCGGATCGATCGCCATGACGGCGGTCGCCGCGGCGGCACGCTTGCCCTTCAGGAGGCCGGCGGCGAACAGCACATGGCCGTCGGCGGCCGTGGTCAGCTTGCCAATCGGCTCATTGCCCTTCGACAGCAAGGTGACTTCGAGGCCCGGGATGGGCGCGGCGCTGTGCAGCGAGCGGGCGAACACGTTCAACCCGTCGCGCCCGGTCATGGTGGTCAACGCGATGTCGGTGTCGATCACCCACGATCCCGCCATGGCGCTCGACGAGCCGGGCTCGTCGTCCTCTTCGTCGTTATTGTCCTTGGCCGGCGGGCGCGCGGCGTTCCACACCACGACGAAGTAGACGCCGGGTTTCCAGTCCTTGATCGTCTCGCGGATCGGGAAGGCGGTCGTCACCGACTGATTGAGGACGTTGCGCACCTCCATTGAACCGCGCCATTGCTGCGCGCCGTTCGAGCCGCGCAGCCATTCCCTGAGTCGCCATGAATCCGTGACCGGCTCGGTGGCGGGGAACGTATCGTAGTAGGAAAAGTGGTCGAGCCCGCGCTCGTTGACGCGATAGACCGCAATGCCGACCTTGGCGACATTGACCGTCGTGACCGGCAGGCCCGCCGCCTCGCCGCGCGCCAGGATGAAGCCCTTGCCGGGCAGCGACACCACGGCGGGACGCGCGCCGAGCGCCACGTCGACCTTCTGGTCACTGGCGAGCGTGGCGCCGCTCTTGGAGGGCAGGCCCTTCAGCAGCTGCACGGAATAGTCGCGGCCGTAGGCCAGGCCGCCGATGCAAAGCTTGTCGTCGACCGCGCGCACCGCCGACTTCACGTCGGGGGAGATGCGCACATAGTCGGCGTACTTCACCGAATCGCCGGTCGACAGCGACATGTTGAAGAACAGGCAGGCTTCCGCTTCGGCGTGGCTAGTGTCGACGCCAGTGCGGCGGTAGGCGAAGGCTTCGTTGGGAGCCGCGGCCGGCTGGGCGATCGGCGTGGGCGCCGTCGAGGGCGTCGAGCCGGTGCTGGCGGGTTTGGGCGCGTCGGTCTTCGCGACGACCGGCGGCGGCGCTCGATCGACCGACTCTCCAGGCTTGCCTATGAGGTAACCCGCGATGCCCGAACCCAGCATCAGAGCCACGACCATAGCGGCCAGCGTCGATCGATTCATGGGAAGCTCCCCGCAGATATCGTTCAGACTCTATCGCGCCGATTGTGCAAACACTGTGGAGCTTGGAGGTTCGGCTGTGAATCGTCCAGACCTGTGGCGCGCAAGTCACGCATGCGGTAGGTAGCGCCCGTCATGGTGCTGCATCTCATCAAGCTTGCCGTCGGTGTGAACGATCTTGCGCACATGAAGAAGGTCCAGGCGGCGCGACGCAAGCAACGCCGCCAGGGGCGGCGCTCGCCGCATTGGGTCTATACCCGCAACACGCCGCGTCGCGCCGCCGAGCTCCTGGAAGGCGGCTCGCTCTACTGGGTGGTGCGCGGCGTCATCCGCTGCCGGCAGGAACTGGTCGGCTTCGACGAGGATTTCGACAAGGAAGAGGCCCACAAATACTGCCGTATCAAGGTCAAACGCACCCTGATCCCGACCGCGCCTCAATCCTGCCGGGCCTTTCAGGGATGGCGCTATCTCAAACCCGCCGATGCGCCGCCCGACATCGCTAGAGGCGACACTGGTGACATGCCGGCGGATATGGCCGCGGAACTGAAGCGACTGGGATTGCTCTAGTGACTTTGTCACTGGCAGCGCGCAGGTGAGCGCGAGAAGCCGCTATCGATTGGTCAGTTTGAGCTCGATGCGGCGGTTGCGGGCGGAGTCCATGAGGGAGAGCGGCTGGTACTCGCCGTAGCCCGCCGCCACCAGGTGGTCGAAGGGAATGCCCTGGCTATTTAGGAATTTCACCACGGCGATGGCGCGCGCCGCCGACAGCTCCCAGTTCGAGGGAAACTGCCGGGTATTGATCGGCTGGTTGTCGGTATGGCCGTCGACCTGCAGGACCCAGGGAATGTCCTTGGGGATCTTCGCGCTGATGTCGATCAGGCGCTGGGCCACGGTCGCGAGCTGCTTCTGGCCGCTCGGCTGGATCTCGGCCGAACCCGAAGGGAACAGCACTTCGGACTGGAACACGAAGCGGTCGCCGACGATCTGCACGTCGCGCTGGCCGGCCAGCGCCTCACGCAGCTTGCCGAAGAATTCCGATCGATAGCGCGCCAGTTCCTCGACCTTGCTGGCGAGTGCGCGGTTGAGCTTCTGGCCGAGATCGACGATCTGCGCCTGCTGCTCCTTGGCCTTGGCATCGGACGCCTCGAGCGCCGCGTTGAGCTTGGTGAGCTCGTCCTTGACCGAGGCGAGCTCGGCGGTGAGCCGCACTACGTTCGCCTTCTGCTCGGCGCTGAGTTTCTGCTCCTCGGTGAGATCGCTGAACAGCTTGCCTTTCTCGTCGTTGGCTGCGGCCAGCGCGGCGGCAAGCCGCGTGAGTTCGAGCTTCTGCCGCTCGGACTCCTTCTCGAGGTCGGTCGCCTTGGCCGTCGCTTCGCCGGCTGCCTGGCGTTGCGCGGCGAGGTCGGTGCTGAGCTTGTCGCGTTCGGACTTGAGCAGGCCGAGTTGCAGGTTGAGGCGCGCGACGTCCTTGCGCAGGTCCTCGGCCGACCGCTTCTCGAGCGAGAGCTTGCTCACCATGTCGCCGACCTGGCGATTGAGCGCTTCGATGGCATTGTCGCGGCTGGAGATCGCGGTCGAAAGCGTGAACTGGGCGACGCTGAACACCGAGAGCAGGAAGATCAGGACCATGAGGAGCGTGGTGAGCGCGTCGACATAGCCGGGCCAGGTGTAGTCGGCACCCGCGGGACGGCGAGAGAGGATGGCTGCCATGGCGGCTAGCCGTCGGCCGGTGGCGGATCGCTGGCCTGCGCCTGGCCGGCCGGGCCGCGGGTCAGCGCTATGGTGCGGGCAAGCAGCCGGAGCTCGCCGCGCAGCTCATCGGCCAGCGCCGAGCGGTTGAGCGCACTTTCCTCGACCAGGCGCGCGAGATGCGCCTCGATGTTGCGCTGGTGCGCCGCCATGGCGTCGCGGTCGCTGTCGGAAAAGCGCTCGGTCAGGCGGCCGAGCGCGCTGCGCACCTGGTCGGCCAGGTCGCTGCGGTTGCGCGCACTGTCCTCGACCAGCCGGGCGAGGGTCGCCTCGATGGTGCGTTGGTGCGTGGCCAGCGCCTCGCGATCAGCATCGGCCAGGGTGCGGTCGGTCAGCCGCTTCTCCAGGGATTGCAGTTCCTCGCTCAGCTGCCCCTTGGCGCGCGCATGGTCCTCGCTGATCTTCAGGAGCTGAGCCTCGAGCGTGCGGCGGTGCGTGTCGAGAACCTCGCGGTCGGCCTCCGCGAGGGAGCGGTCGCTCACCCGAGCCACCATGCTGCGCAGTTCCTCCATGATCTCGACCCGCCTCTTTTCGCTGTCCTCGGCCAGACGCGCGATCAGGGCAGCCGTCTCCTTCTGCTGGTCCAGTACTTTGTCGCGATCAGTCTCAGTGGCGCGGCGCGTCTCTTCGGCGTGCCTGTCCAGCCGCGCGCGGCTTGCTTCGCTCGCTTCGGCGATCCGCGCGACCTGTTGGGCGATGTCGCGCTGCTGCGCGAGAGCCGCGTCGCGATCGGCTTCCGTACGGGTGGCGATCTGGCCCACGGCGCCGCGCAGTTCGTCGGCGAGGGCGGCGCGGGCCCGCACACTCTCCTCGACCAGGCGCGCGAGATGGCCCTCGATGTTGCGCTGATGCGCCAGCATGGCCTCGCGATCGGCTTCGGAAGCCGCCGAGCGGTCGCTGAGACGACTCACCGCGGCGCGCAACTCGATAGACAGTTCGGTGAAGCGCGCCAGCAGGGTCTGCTGGGCGCGTACTGTCTCGGCGAGCGCCGCCAGGCGCTCGACCAGCGTGGCATTGCCGGCGAGGGTTGCGTGCCGGCTGTCCTCGATACGTTGCAGGCCGCGGATCAGGCCGTCGAGGCCCTCGGTGTTGCGCTCGAGGAGCGCCTCGACATAGGCCGGGATGCGCTGTGGCGTCTCGGCCGAGGCGCTGGCGGCCGAGAGGCTGGTGGCGCGCGCCAGCCATTCCTCGAGCTCGATATGGAAACGGCCCTGCGCCTGGCTCGCCTGCAATTCCAGGAAGCCCAGCACCAGCGAGCCCGAAAGACCGAACAGCGAGGCGCCGAAGGCGGTCGACATGCCCTTGAGCGGCCCTTCGATGCTGCCCTTGAGCTTGCTGAACATCTGCACGGCATCGCCCGCCGCCACCTGCAGGCTGGAGATGGCGTCGGCCACCGCGCCGATGGTCTGCAGCAGGCCCCAGAAAGTGCCCAGGAGGCCGAGGAAGATCAGAAGACCGATGACGTAGCGCGCGAGCTCGCGGCGCTCGTCGAGGCGCGTGGCGATGCCGTCAAGCAGCGCGCGCGTCGCGGTCGGCGACAGGCGGAACTTGTCCTGCTCGCCCAACATGGCGGCGAGCGGCGCCAGGAGGTTGATCGAATCGGCGGAGGGCGGTGCGCCGTTGGCCTCGCGGTTCTGGAAGCGGCGCAGCCAGCGTACTTCCGGCGTCAGGATGATGACCTGCCGAAAGACGAAGAAGATGCCGAGCAGCAGCACCGTCACAATGACGCCGTTCAGGATCGGCTGGTGCATGTACACGCCCAGCAGATCCTTGTGCAGAAGCCAGGTGAGTCCCGCCACCGCCACCAGGAACAGGAACATGCGGACCAGGTAGGGCAGGGGGCTCGTCATGCGATCAGGCGCCTGAAGAGGGCGGGCCGAGATTCATATGCCGGGTGCCACAAGGTCGACGCGCTCGGGCGCACCTATGCCCTTGGCGGCCGGGCCGAAAGTGCCGACTTCGATGCGCGCCTTCACGCTCTGGTCGATCAGGTAGCTGCGTACCGCGAGCGCACGTGCCAACGCCACTTTGCGGCTCTCGACCACGTCGGTGCCGCCGGCATAGGCGCGCAGTTCGATCTGCCGGAGCCCATGCGCATTGGCGCTCTTGGCGATCCTGTCGAGCTCGGTCTTGGCAGTGTCAGTGATCTCGGCCGAGTCCATGGCGAACAGGACCGTCGCGTTGGGCGGTGTCGGCGGCGGCGGTGGCGGCTCGGGTGTCGCGGCCGGAGTCGAGGTCGCTACGGCGGGGGCGGCAGGCGGGGTCGCCGGCTGTGGCGCAGGCTCTGGCGCCGGTTGCGGTGGAGGCTCCGCCTTTGTGACGGCCGGCGGCGACGGGCTGGCCGGCGGTGGCGGCGGGGGTGGCGTCTCGGTGCGCGCCGGCGGCACCGGCGTGCCGCTGCCGCCGGCGGGCGGCGCGTAGCGACCGCTTACTCTGGACGAGGGCTCGCCATTTTCGGGAACGGCGACCAATCGGCTGCGCAAGGCTTCGGGCGGCGGCGCGGGCAAGTTGGCGCCGCGCTCGTAGCTCTGGCGGGGCGCATTCGCCTGTGGCTGCTGACTCCGCGGCATAGCCGCCACACCGCCCTGTGGCGGTTGTTCGGCCGGCCGGTATGGAGGGCCGCCTGGTGGGCTTACGACCCGGGGACCGGGCAGCCCCGCCCCGTCATGGGGGTCCGCGGTGACGTTCTGGCCGAAGGCCGAGCCCGCGCCCAGACCGAGCAAGGCCAAGGCGAGGCCGCGCACGGCGACCGAGGACGTTCGCATAACCGATTGCCTTTCAACGCGTTTTCGCTTGTCCACCATAGCCAAAGGAAACTGGGCACTCAACCGCCCGTCGGCCGGGGTGGAGGCCGCGATCCACAGCAACCGATGGGTCACCGCGTGCAACCAAGGCCCAACCGTGCGCGGCGAACGCGGCATAAGTTGGGAGGTTTGGCTGGGCTTATGCCAGGATCCCGATCATTGCGTCGCGCAGGAGGGCGTTGGTGACGAGCAGCGACGGGCCGCCCATTGCGTAGGGCTGGCCCGCTATGTCGCTCACCAGGCCGCCCGCCTCGCGCACCATCAGGATGCCGGCGGCGACGTCCCACGGAGCCAGACCGAACTCGAAGAAGGCATCGAATCGACCGGCAGCCACGAAGGCGAGGTCGAGCGAGGCGGCGCCCCAGCGTCGCACGCCTGCAGTATGCGCCATCGCGCCGGCGAGCTTGGAAAGGAAAGCCGCATGGTCACCCCGGCCGATATGCGGGATGCCGCAGCCGACCAGGGCGCGCGCCGGATCCTTGCGGCCCGATACGCGCAGCCGGCGCGAGCGGGCGTTGGGCGTGTCGATGAAGGCGCCGTTGCCCTTCTCGGCCCAGAACAGCTCGTCGGAGATCGGCTGATAGATCACGCCGGCCACGATCTCGCCGTCGCGCTCCAGCCCGATCGAGATGGCGAAGTGCGGCACGCCGTGAACGAAGTTGTTAGTCCCGTCGAGCGGATCGACGATCCAGCGGTGGCGGCCGTCGCCCTTGGTCTCGCCGCCTTCCTCGCCCAAAAAGCCGTACTCGGGCCGCGTGCGCGCCAGCTCGGCGCGCAGCGTGCGCTCGGCCTGATGGTCGGCGCGACTCACGAAGTCGCCCGGACCCTTTTCCGACACCTGCAGGTGCTCGACCTCGCCGAAGTCGCGCTTGAGGCCCTTGGCGGCGGAGAAGGCGGCGCGGATCATCACGGTGATGGTGGCCGAGCGCGGCGCCAGCGAGCGGCGCTCGGGCGGGCCAGCGCGTTCGCGGCCGGGATTGAGCGGGGCGCGGCCGACGCGGGCGACGGGACGTGACGTCGGCGGCACCGCGGTCACTCCTTGGCGCGTTCCATGTAGCTGCCGTCCTCGGTGCTGATCACCAGCTTGGTGCCGACCGCGATGTGCGGCGGCACCATCACCCGGATGCCGCCTTCGACGACGGCCGGCTTGTAGGAGGACGATGCGGTTTGGCCGCGCACCACGGCGTCGGCCTCGATGACGGCGAGCGTCACGGATTTCGGCAGCTCGATGCCGACCGGCGAGCCCTCGTGCAGCGAGACGTTCACTTCCATGCCGTCCTGCAGCCAGCGCGCCTGGTCGGGGTCGAGAACGTCGGTGCCCACGGTGAGCTGCTCGTAGTTCTCCTTGTCCATGAAAGTGTAGCCGTTGTCGTCCTTGAACAGGAAGGTGCACTCGCGCTCGTCGATGTGAGCCTGCTCGATCATCTCGCCGGAACGAAAACGCTCCTGCAGCTTGTTGCCCTCGCGCAGCGCCTTGGCCTCGATGGCGACGAACGCGCCGCCCTTGCCGGGCGTGATGTGCTGCACCTTGGACGCCACCCAGAGCCTGCCGTTGTATTCGATGACATTGCCGGCGCGGATGGAATTGACAGGAACTTTCATGATCTTGGCCGCTTGATCGGAATGAATGATTTGGCCTCGCCCGCTGGTGCGGGGCGAGGCCGGCGGCGGGCTTGTATCAAAGGCGAGTAAGCGAGGCAACGGGGTTACTTCTGCCTGGTTGGCGCTGGCTTTTTCGCGCAAACGGGCTCTCCTTTTGGCATCGGTTGGCAGTCCCATTCTGGGCCAAAGCCATAGTTGCCCCTGCTCGAAAGCCGCGGCACATAGTCGAACGCATACAACGCACACCAAGAGAGCAGCACCAAGAGCCCTGTTGCCGGGGTGAAGGTCCTGATGCCCTTCCAGGTCCAACGCCGCCAGTTCACAGGCCAAGCTCCTTCTGTTTTTTCTTCGGCAACGCCGCCGCGATCACGCTGTGGGCGCGCTTGATGTAGGCCTTCATCTCGCGACTGGTCAGGACGGCGGGGTCGTCGACCGCCACCCATTTGGCGCGGGCGAGGTAGGGCGCCGGCCGGAAGCCGGGAGCGTGGGAGAGCGCGTCGTAGTACTCGGGCGCCGACTTGAAGCAGATGCGGCCGACGGAATGGTCCTCGGGCGCGATCAGGCAGAACATCTTGCCGCCGACCTTGAACACCTGCACGCCTTCCCACTGCACGATGCGCGTGGCGTGCGGCAGGGTGAGGCAATACGCGGCGATCTGCCGGGGGCTCATGCTTGCACCCTACACGGCGCGCTGTGAGCGTGCGATGGTCGGCCATGAACGAATGGCGCCCCGACAAGCTCGCCCATCGCCTGCCGTATCTGCAGGCGCGGGCGCGTATCCAGGCCGGGGTGCTCGACTGGTTCCATCGCGAGGGTTTCATCGAGGTCGAGACGCCGATCCTGCAGGTGACGCCGGGCGCGGAGGTGCACCTTGCGGCCTTCGACACGGGTTGGGGGCAGCCGAACGGGGAAGAGGAGGTGCGCTTCCTGCACACCTCCCCCGAGTTCGCAATGAAGAAGCTCCTGGCGGGCGGCGTGCCCAAGCTGTTCCAGTTCGCGCGCGTGTTCCGCAACGGTGAGAACTCCGAATTGCATCATCCGGAGTTCACGATGCTCGAATGGTACCGCGCGGGTGCCGGCTACGAGGCGATCATGGAGGATTGCTCGTCGCTCCTGAGGCTCGCCGGTGCGCAGGAACTCAGCTGGCAGGGCAAGCGCTGCGATCCCGCGGCCACGCCCGAGCGGCTGACCGTGGCGGAGGCCTTTCACCGATATGCCGGCGTCGACGTCCTCGCCACGGCCGGCAACGCCACCGAGCTTGCGTTCGCGGCGGGAGTCACCAGACGCGACGACGAAGACTGGGAGGACGTCTTCTTCCGCGTGATGTTTCACAAGGTCGAGGGCAAGCTCGGGGTCGGCCGGCCGACCATTCTCTACGAATACCCGATCGAAATGGCGGCACTGGCGCGCGCCAAGCCCGGCGATCCGCGGGTGGCCGAGCGCTTCGAGCTCTATTGCTGCGGCGTCGAGCTCGCCAACAGCTTCGGCGAGCTGACCGACGCCAAAATCCAGCGTGCGCGGCTCAAGGCCGACATGGACCGCAAACAGGACCGGTACAGTGTGCGCTGGCCGATCGACGAAGACTTCCTGGCGGCGCTCAAGCATGGCCTGCCCGAATGTGCCGGCATTGCCCTGGGCTTCGATCGCCTGGTGATGCTTGCGACAGGGGCTAAGCACATCGAGGACGTGCTTTGGCTACCGGTGCGCTAGTGCACAAGCTTCAGGCAGTGGTTGGCGGCTTGCTGCCATCCAAGTAGGTGCTCTTGCCGGGCGCGAAGGGATTCGAGGACGGCCAGATGAACAGCAACTGCACCTTCTCCTGGAGAGTGCCCCAGGAATGGACGGCGCCGGCCGGAATGATGATCGTGCGCCCCGGCTTGCCATGGTGACGCACACCATCCACCTCGACCCACATCTCGCCCTGCTCGACCAGCACGACTTCCTCGTACGCGTGCTTGTGCCGCGGGATATTGATGCCGGGCTCGACCCAGTTGCGAAGCACGCCGGTGCTCGCAGCGCCCTGCTCGCGGCCGCAGAGCCATTTGCCAGTCACGCCGGGGCGCATCTGGATTTCAGGCAGCGTATCGCACTCGACGACTGGCATCAGCGGCCAGCATAGAAGAGTTCATTGAACCTCGCGACTGCGTCCTTGGGCCCGCCATCGTGGTTCCATACGCCGTCGCGGACGGCGAGGAAATCGGCGCCCGCTGTTATCAACGGCTTGGAATTCTCGAGAGTGATGTCGCTGGCCGCCACGCACGGGATCTCGAACAGGCCGCTCCACCATTCGATCAACTCGAGTTCCGCCGGATTGAAGGCGACATAGTCGGCGCCGGCTTCGGCCGCCTCCATGGCTGTGTGGCGCGAGGCCGGGCAGAGCGCCCCCACTTGCCAATCGCGGCCGAGCAGGCGTCGTGCTTCGGCGTATTCCCCAGCCAGCACCTGAACGCCGTCGCAGTCGAGTTTCACGGCAAGCTCGGAATGGCCGTCCAGAAAGAAGGCAACGTCGCGCTGCTGGCAGACCGGCCGCAGCGTATCGGCAACGCGCGTGATGGCGGCCGCGTCATGGGTGGCAAGGCTCAGCAGGAAGGCCGCGACATCGCCACCGTCGAGCGCGGCGCGAAACTCGGCGGCGAAGATCGCTGGATGCTCGATGGCCGGCGGAGAGACGAGGTAGAGGCGGCAATTCATGGATGAGCGCGCCGCTATAGCGCGAATAGTGGGCGGAGCGCCATCGCCGGCGGGCCGGCAACGACTTTCTCAGTCGTAGGCGCCACCAAAACCCTTGCGGCGCAGGCACCAGCGGAAATTGCGATTCTCTGCCTCGTAGCGAGCCTGCGGCATCCACCACTGCGAGGCGGCTTCCCCGCCGTAAGAAATACCGGAGTTGCGCGGGTACTGCTGTTCGGCCAGCCGCTTGGCTTCGGCGTGGCAGTCGAGCTTGTCACTGAGGGACGGGGCGGCACCG
>JBPYDO010000354.1:0-9840 GCA_051985755.1 Reyranella sp.
GCGCGCGGCCTGCATCCCGACCGCGAGCGCGATCCCGTCCTGCTCGACCGCCTGCGCGGCATGCAGCGCCGGCTCGGTCCCGGGGTGTGGAAGCGGCAGGCGGCCTTGGTACGGCTCGACGCCTACGCCGACCTCGAGCGCATCACCTGCCCGGCGCTGGTCGTCGCCTGCCGCCAGGACCGCTTCCGGGGCTTCGCCGAGACCGAGCGCATGACCAAGCACCTGCCGCATTGCCGCTTCGAGGTGATCGAGGACAGCGGCCACATGGTTCCGCTGGAAAAGCCGCACGAGCTCGCGGCCCTTCTCGCCGACTGGATCGCGCGCGAACGACTCTAGTCGCCTGAGCCCGCGATGATCAGGCCGTCAGGACGGCTTGATCTCGATCTGCCGCGTGCCGGAGTGCCCGTTCGCCCGCTTGGCGATGTGCAGGCTGAGCACGCCCTTGGCGAAGTTGGCCGAGATGTGCTCCTGGTCGGCGTCGCGCGGCAGGCTGAAGGAGCGGTGGAAGCTGCCGTAGCTCAGCTCCGAGTAGTGGGTTTTATCATCGCGATGTTCATGCCGCTTTTCGCCGGCGATCGTCAGCACATCGTCTTCGACAAGGACTTTCACGTCGTTCTGGTCCAGGCCCGGCAGTTCGACAGACAGGTTGTAAGCGGTGCCGTTTTCCTTCACCTCGACCCTGGGTGCGTTGTCGAAGGAGCGCATCGCCGGCATGTGACTGTTGAGCAGGGAATCGGGCCAGCCGAACGGCCAGCCGCGCATGAAGCGGTTGAACATGTGCTCGAACTCGCCGGCAAACGGCATCAGGGCGCCTGACGTGAGAGGCCTTGGAAGCTGCTCAGCCATCGTCATACCTCCTTGCTTGGGGTGAAACCGGCCTGCATGTAGGTCGTGGGCCCGGTAGTGCAATTCCTTTGCGGCAAAAATTGCGCCGCGCCGCTGCCTCTCTCTATTCACCGACGCCCGCTCCGTTCGCCACAGCAACGCAGTGACCGGGCTTACCCTGGCTTTGTCTGGGTTGGACGTCGCTGTCGGAACAGCATGCTCACCAGGTTGCCCTCGCCCAGGCGCGTGACCAGCTCGGTGACCGTGACGTAGACCAGGAAGCAGACCAGCAGCCAGAGCTGGATCAGGGTGAAGCGCTCCCAGGTGAAGGCGTCTCGCGCCGCCTCGAAGGCCACATGGAAGCCGCGTTCGTCGCGCGCGACATGGAGGATCTGCTCCAGGAACCGAACGATCCCGACCACGACCCAGTAGAAGCCGGTCTTTAAGAGGATTGGCTGGATCAAGGGTCCGTCGCGATAGCGGTCGAGGAAGGGCAACTCGGCGGCGACCAAAATCACCTTGCCGACGACCAGTGCCAGGGTCGTGGCGACCAGGAAGCCCGTCAACGCGAACCAGTATTTGTGGACGAGAAGAGAATTGGTGAAGGCGACAAGGTTGAAGGCAACGAAGAAGTAGAGTGTGGGCGGCAGGACAAGCTTCAGTTCCTTCCAAAGGAAGCGCCTGACGCGTAGCGGCCAGGAGGCGGTCGCGCTCACACGCGCCCCCCGTCAACGATGAAGTTCTGTGCCGAGATCAGCCGGCTGTCGTCCGAGGCGAGGAACAGCACCATGCGGGCGATGTCGGGTGGATAGACCTTCTCTTTCAGTACCTGCGCTTTCATGAGATCGGCCTCGGCTTCCGGCGTCAGCCAGAGCTCGATCTGGCGCTGGGTCATGATCCAGCCCGGCGTGATCGAATTGAGCCGGATCTTGTCCGGCCCGAGGTCGCGCGCCAGCCCGCGCGTCATGCCGATCACCGCCGCCTTCGCCGCCTCGTAGACCGACAGGCTGGCGGTCATGGTGTGATAGCTCACCGAGCTGAAATTCACGATCGAGCCGCCGCCCGCCTGCTTCATGCCCGGCGCCACCGCCTGGATGGCGAAGTAGGCGTGGCGCAGATTGACGGCGATGCGCTCGTTCCAGAACTCTTCCGTCACGTCCTTCAATTCGTGGCGGTCATCGCGCGCGGCATTATTGACCAGCACCGTGACGGTGCCGAGCTTGCCCGCGACTTCCTTGATCGCGGCCTGGTAGGCCTTGACGTCGCGGATATCGCACTTGAGGAAGGTCGCGCCGGTTTTCTTCGCCACCGCGGTCGCGGCCTTCTCGTCGATGTCGACGAAGCCCACCTTGGCGCCTTGCGCCGCGAAGTGCTCGACGATCGATGCACCGATGCCCGAGCCGCCGCCGGAGACGAACACCGTGCGGCCCTTGAGGCTGGGATAGAGGGCGAAGTCAGGCATGGAATCCTCTTAACGCTGAGAGACCTCGAACGACACGGTGCCGGCGAGCGTGGCCCCGGCTTCCAGCCGCGTCCGGCCGATCGCGCCATTGGCGTGGCTGACCGGCTCGGCGCAGAAGAAGGGCTGGCCCGGCGGAGTATAGATCACCAGGTGGCGGAAGATTTCCGACGCTTCGACGGCGACCTCCAAGCGGCGGCTCGGCCATCGCACGGTCGCGCGGCCGTCCCAGCCTTCGAAGCAATTGTCGAGGGCGGCATCGTCGGGCCGGCGGCCGTGCTCGAAGTCCCACTCATCAGGCACCACGACACGCTTGGTCGGCAGCACCTCCGCATCGCTAAGCCAAACGTCGTCAGCATGAAAGAAGAGTTCGCAGTCGGCCTCGCGCACAAAGAACGGATGCAGGCCGAGACCGGCCGGGACCGCATGGGCTTCGCGATTCTCGAGCGCGATGGCGATCGCAAGCCCGCTGTCGTGCAGGGAAAATTCCTGTCGCGCCCGATAGCGGAACGGCCAGCCGCTGCGAGCGTCATGCTCGTAGACGAGGGCTGCCGAGCGTACGTCGCTGGTCACCACCGTCCAGGGATTAGCCCAGCCATCGCCATGAATGGGATGGCGCATGTCGGGCCAGTTGGGCGCCACGACGATTTCCCTGCTTTCGAAAGTGAACCGACCGTTCGCGATGCGGTTGGAGTAAGGCACCAGCGGATAGCAGGCCCCCTGCACGCCGCGTCCCGGCCTCAGGAGATCGGCGCCGTCCGCGGCAAAGCGCGCCAGCGACCCGCCGGCTGCCGCATCGATCTCGACGGCGAGCCGGCCGGCCCGCAACAATAAATGCGTCACAACTTTGCCTGCCGCCCTAGTAGACTGTGGCGTCTCCAATCAACGCCGAGGAACGCCCAAGATGTCGTCGAACATGCTGAAGAAGCGCCTGCAGGCCGGCAAGGCCTGCGTCAATGGGTGGCTCGCCATCCCCGCCGGCTTCTCGGCCGAAGTCATGGCGCAGTGCGGCTGGGACAGCGTCACCGTCGACATGCAGCACGGCGTGCAGGACTACCATTCGATGGTCGCCTGCTTCCAGGCGATGGACAAGCACCCGGTGACGCCGCTGGTGCGCGTGCCATGGAACGAGCCCGGCATCGTCGGCAAGGTGCTGGACGGCGGCGCCTGGGGCGTGATCTGCCCGATGATCAACAACGTCGCCGAAGCCAAGGCGCTTGTCTCCTACAGCCTCTATCCGCCCAAGGGCAAACGCAGCAACGGCCCGATCCGCGCCGGCGCCTATGGCGCTGCGACGCCCTACCAGGCGACCGCCAACGACGAGGTGCTGATCATCCCGATGATCGAGACGCAGGAGGCGATCGACAACATCGACGCCATCCTCGACGTCCCTGGAGTGAGCGGCATCTATGTCGGACCGTCCGACCTCGGCCTGTCGCTCGGCCTGGTGCCGAAGCTCGATCGCGAGGAGCCGCAGGTCCTCAAGATCTACGAGAAGCTCACGACGGCCTGCAAGAAGCGCGGCCTGTTCGCCGGCATCCACAACGCCACGCCGAGCTACGCCGCGCGCGCGGTCGGCATGGGCTTCCAGTTCTGCACCATCGCCAACGATTCGGGCCTGATGGCGATGGCCGCCAGAAACGCCGTGAATGGCTTCCGCAAGGAAGTCGGGTCGGCCGCTGACAAATTGGCAGCCGAATGACGGGCCCCACCCGTCATCCCGAGCATTTGCGAGGGATCTGCTAACCCACGATCTCGCCGCGAAACGCCCAACGCGTCATGCGCTTTTCGACGAGGGCGCAGATGGCGTACATCAGCACGCCCATGATGGCGATGGCGAACAGGCCGGCGAAGGTGATCGCCGTGTCGTTGCGCGCGCCGGCCGACAACATGAGGAACCCGATGCCGCGGTTGCCGCCGACGGTCTCGGAGATCACCGAGCCGATGAAGGCCAAGGTGATCGCGACCTTGAGGCTGGCGAACAGATAGGGCATGGCGCGCGGGATGCCGACCTTGGTCAGGATCTCGGTGCGCGTGGCGCCGAGGCTGCGCAGCACGTCGCGCATCTCGGGCTCGATGGTGGCGAGCCCGGTCGCGACATTGACCACGATCGGGAAGAAGCTGATCACGAACGCCGTCACCACGGCGGGCAGCGCGCCGACACCGACCCAGATCATCAGGATCGGAACCAGCGCCACCTTGGGCACGGCGTTGAAGGCGATCAGCAGCGGATAGAGGCCGGAATAGACGAAGGGCGACGCGCCGATCGCCAGCCCGAGCAGCAGGCCGCCCGCGATGGCGATGAAGAAGCCGATCACCGTCGTCCACAGCGTCTGCAGGCAGAAGGCCAGCAGGATATCGAGGCGCTCGAAGAACACGACGAAGATGCGGCTCGGCCGCGGCAGCAGGATCTCCGGCAGGTCGAAGACCACGCAGGCGACCTCCCAGATGCCCAGCAGGATGGCCAGGAACAGCCACGGCATGGCGAGCCGCAGCGCCTCGCGCCGCAGCGGGCTCATGGCGCGTGCTCCAGCTGGATGCGATCGCGCAGTTCGTGGACGATCTCGACGAATTTGGGCTCGAAGGTCGTGGCGAGCGTGCGCGGGCGGGCGAGATCGATGTTCTTCGCCAGCACGATGCGGCCGGGCCGCCGGCTCATGACGTACACGGTGTCGGCCAGGAAGACCGCCTCGCGCAGGTCGTGCGTCACAAGCACGCCGGTGAAGCGCTTGTCCAGCCACAGCGCCTGCATGACGCCCCACAGCTCCTCGCGCGTGAAGGCATCGAGCGCGCCGAACGGCTCGTCGAGCATCAGGAGCTCGGGCTCGTGGATCAGGGCGCGGCACAGGTTGGAGCGCTGCTGCATGCCGCCGGACAGCTGCCAGGGATAGCGCAGCGCAAAGTCGGCGAGGCCGACCGTCGCCAGCAGCTTCATCGCCCGCTCGACATATTCGGCGCGATGGCGGCGGAAGCGCCGCTTGTGCGGCGCCACCACTTCCATCGGCAGCAGGATGTTGTCGAGCGTGGTGCGCCACGGCATCAGGGTCGGGTTCTGGAAGGCCATGCCGACGCCCTTGACCGGCCCCTGGACCGGAACGCCGGCCACCCGCACCTCGCCGCCGCTCGCCGGCAGGAGCCCGGTGACCAGCTTCATGATCGTCGACTTGCCGCAGCCGGACGGTCCGACCACGGCGATGAACTCACCCTTGTCGATGCCGAGCGTGGCGTCGGCCAGCGCCAGAATGCTCTCCTTGCCCAGCTGGTAGGCGAGGCTGACGCCCTTCAGGTCGACAAAGGGTGTCATCCCGAGCGGAGCGCAGCCCAGCGGAGCGCAGTCGAGGGACCTTGGCGCAACGAATTGGCCCCAAATCGTCTAGAGAAGATCCCTCGGCTTCGCTGCGCTCGGCTCGGGATGACGGACCGAAAGCCTCTAGGCTTTCGGTCCGTCACTTCGCGACCATCCGGTCGGCCTTGGGCGGCAGGAACTTGTTCGTGAAGACCTTGTCGGGCGACGGCACGTTCGGCAGGCCGAAGGCGTCGGCGACGGTCTTGATCGAGTTGGCGAAGCGCGTCGGATCGACGTCGCCCATGCCGTTGGCCTTGACGTACGGCGTCAGGATGTTGGTCTTGAGCGCTAGCTGCAGGCGCTCTGTCTCGAGCGCCTCGTCGATCAGCGGATCGCGCTTCTTGGTGGCGGCGATGCCGAGCTTGTTGTCGGCGATCACGTCCCTGAAACCCTTCATCGAGGCGGCGACGAAGCCCTTCACCGCCTTCTCGTTCTTGAGCAGGTCGGCTGAGACGATGATGCCGTTGGCATAGAGATCCATGCCGTAGTCGACGTAGCGCATGGCCACGATGTCGTCGAACTTCACGCCGTGCGCCCTGAGGTCGAGCATCGACGAGAAGTAGTGGCCGGAGATGAAGTCGACCGAGCCCTTCACCAGGCTCTCCTCGCGCAGCTGCGGCGCGAGATTGACGTGCTCCCACTTGGTGATGCCGGTCTTCTTGGCGAAGGCCGGGAACAGGCGGAACGAGGCGTCGAACACCGGCGCGCCGAGCCGCTTGCCCTCGAGGTCCTTCGGCCCCTTGATGCCGCTCTTCTTCAGGGCATAGACGCCGAACGGCGCAAAGTCGTAGGCCATGAAGACGCACAGCACTTCCTTGCCGGGATTCTTGGCGTTGTACTCGATCAGCGAGTTCACGTCGGCGAAGCCCACCTGATAGGCGCCCGTCGCGACGCGCTGCACGGCGCCAGCCGAGCCCTGGCCCGGATCCATGGTGACGTCGAGGCCGGCCGCCTTGTAGTAGCCCTTGTCGAGCGCCACCAGGAACGGCGCGGTCGGGCCCTGAAACACCCAGTCGAGCGTGAACTTGATCGGCGTCTGCGCCGCAGCCGGCAGGCCGGCCATCAACGCGGCCGCGGCCACTGCCGTTGCGAGCCATTTCTGCATCTTGTCCATCGCCGGCTCCCCTCGCCTGTCCGCCTTCTCTTAGGCGGGTCGCGCGATCCCGCCAAGGGGATATCAGGCAGATTCCATGCCAGCGAGCTGGGCCTCGACCAGCTTGGCGAAGGTGCCGCTTCTCGCCATCAGTTCGCGGTAGCCGCCCTGCTCGACGATGCGGCCATGGTCGAGCACCACGACCTGCTGGGCATCGCGGATGGTCGAGAGGCGATGGGCGATCACGAAGGTGGTGCGGCCCTCCATCAGCACCTTGAGCGCCTTCTGGATATGCGCCTCGGTGACCGAATCGAGCGCACTGGTCGCCTCGTCGAGGATCAGGATCGGCGGATCCTTCAGGAGCGCCCGCGCGATGGCGAGCCGCTGGCGCTCGCCGCCCGAGAGGGTCGCGCCGCGCTCACCGACCAGCGTTTGGTAGCCGTGCGGCTGGCGCTGGATGAACTCGTGCGCCTCGGCGAGCTTCGCCGCTTGCTCGAGCTCGGCCTGAGTGGCGTCGGGCTTGCCGATCCTGAGGTTATCGGCGATCGAGCGATAGAACATCGTCGAATCCTGAAACACCACGCCGATGTTGCGGCGAAGCGATTCGAGGCGGATGTCGCGATGGTCGATGCCGTCGATGCGGATGACGCCCGATTGCGCATCCCACATGCGATGCAGCAGCGACAGCGCCGTGCTCTTGCCGGCGCCGGTCGGCCCGACCAGCGCGACCGTCGTGCCGGCCGGCACATGCAGGGAAAAGTGTTCGAGCGCCGCCCGCACGCCGTCATAGGCGAAGTTGACGTCCTCGAAATCGACCTCGCCCCGCGCCCGCCCCAGCTCGACGCCGCCCGGCTTGTCGGGCACGGTCGACTGCGTGTCGATGACGTGGAAGAAATCGGCGAGCGCCGGCATCTGGAAGAAGATGCGGCTGACGAAGCCCGAGGCCTGGTCCATGCGCCCGATCAGCATGGCGGCAAAACCCATGAAGCTCACGATCTGCCCGACCGTGGCCTCGCCCTTCGTGTAGAGCCAGGTACCGAGCACGAAGATCAGGATCACCGTCACGGTCGAGGCGGCGCGCGTCAGCACCGAGAGCAGCGCCCACCAGTTCAGCACCGGGTATTGCGCGGCGAGCGTGCGGCCGATGACGCGATGGATCTCGCTCGCCTCGATGGCGAGCCGCACGAAGCTCTGGATCAGGTGGATGTTGCCCAGCGCATCGCCGGCCCGGCTCGCGAGCTCGCTGTGATATTCCTCGACGTCGCGCTGCATGCGGTCGGTCTTGGCGACCACCCAGGCGTTGGCCGCGGCGAAGAACAGGATCAGCACGATCAAGAGGCAGCCCAGCCGCCAGTTCATGAAGAGGCTGAGCGGCAGCATGACGAACAGCGCCACGAAGGTGGCGAGGTTCTCGCGGAAGAACGACAGCCAGATGCCGAACAGGTGGTCGGCGCCGGTCAACATGACCTTGAGCAGCCGCCCGGAATGCTGGGCATTGTGGAAGGAGAACGGCAACAGGATCACGTGCTGGAAAAAGTGTGCCATGGCGCCAAGCCGCCGCCGATGCGCCATGCGGTCGGCCTGCAGCGAGACGACGATGTTGGCGCCGATTCCGCTCAGCCCCACCACGGCCCACAGCACCAGCAGCTTCTTCGCGTTGTCCCACAGCGCCGCGGTTGATTCGTGGCGCGCGTTCGATAGGAGGTCGACCACCTTGCCGAACAGCACCGGCTCGTAGAACTGCAGGCCCGCGACCACGACGTTGGCGATCGCGAGCGAGATCGCCAGCCGCTTCTCGGCGCGCAGGAGCCCGATCACCCGGCCATAGACACGAAGGAATTCCATGGCTATCCCGATTATACGAGTTGGCAGAACGCTTGCAGAATTAACGCAAGGAGCTCGCCTGTGAACCGTCTCATTTGCCGCCGGGTGGCCGTTGGCGCGGCTGTTGCTTCAGTGCTGACCACGTCCGGGCGCCCGGCCCGCGCGCAAGCCGCGGCATCGGCCATCACGCCCGCGGAAATGGCAAAACACGAGAAATACATGCGGCTGGCGATTGCGCAGGCCAATCGGAATCCGGGAAGGCCTTTCGGGTCGGTCATCGTCGACGAGCGGACCGACACCGTGGTCGGCGAAGGCGTGGTGAATATGGGAGCAAACCCGATGTTCCACTCCGAAGTCGTGGCGATGAACGACTACATCGCGCGCCACGGCAACCAGGGATGGGAGCACCTTACGATGTACGGCACCGGCGAAGCCTGCCCGATGTGCATGAGCGCCATGGTCTGGGCGGGCATTCCGCGCATGGTGTACGGCTCCGACACGCCCTACGTGCGCAAGTACGTCGCCAACATCAACATCCGCGCGGCTGACATCGTTGCCGCCGCGCATCCTTTGTATACCAACAAGCTTCTTCTCGGTGGCGTGCTGGCCGGCATCACCGACAAGATGTTTGCCGAGCGCGCCCAAGCCGGGCAGAAAAAGTAGCCGACCGGCCCCGTGTCCGGCGCGCCGCCCGCGATTAAGCCGGCTTGTCGCCCAGGAAGCGCTCGACGGTATTGACGAAGAAGCTGACGCCGAACGGGATCGCCATGTCGTTGAAGTCGTAGCGCGAGTTGTGCAGGCTGACCGCGTCGGCGCCGCCGCCGTTGCCCAGCCACACCATGGCACCCGGCACGCGTTCCAGCATGTAGGAGAAGTCCTCGGCGCCCATGCCGGGCCGCGCGTTGCCGTTCACCTTGTCGGGGCCGCAGACGCCGGCTGCCACGTCGATCGCGAACTTCGCGCGCTCGGCATTATTGACGGTCGGCGGATAGCCCGGTTTGTGCTCCATCTCGATCTTCACGCCGTACATGCGCGCGGCGCCATCGCAGATCTCCTGGATGCGCCGCTTCACCAGCTCGCGGTTGGCCGGCGTCTGGGTGCGCGTCGTGCCGCCGATATGCACCTCGCCCGGGATGACGTTGTAGGCCGAGCCGGCCTTGAAGAATCCGACGGTGACCACCGCCGAATCGATGGGGTCGATGTTGCGCGCGACGATGCTCTGCAGCGACATCACCACGCTCGCGCCCGCCACCATGGGATCGGCGGTCATGTGCGGATGGGCGGCATGGCCGC
>JBPYDO010000355.1:0-22142 GCA_051985755.1 Reyranella sp.
GTACCGCACCAGGGTGGCAACGCGGGCGATCATGCCTTTTCGCTCCACGTCGGCACCCGCTACCAGGGGATACTCCATGACGCGCCCATCGGGCGTGGTAATGACCGCCGTCCCCGCCCGTGTGCCCTTCGCGATCGGCGTGTCCATCGGTCCATCGAAACGAGCGACGATGCGGGGCAACGTCGTCTGTCCGATCAAGTTCGTCACGATGACGGGATATGGAATGACGAGCGGCACTTTTTCCTGGGTCCCCAGCCAGACCGGAGCGTCAACCACCGTATCGCCTGCCTTAAAAACGGTCGTGTTGCTCGATTCACGGAATCCCCAATCGATCAGTCGTGCCGTTTCCTGCGCGCGCTCGGCGATGCTGCTCATCCCGTTCAGGACGAGGATCAGCCGACGGCCATCGCGGGTTGCGGAGGTCGTCTGGCCAAAGCCACCATCCTCCGTGTGCCCAGTCTTTAGGCCATCCACTCCCGCCAAGGTCTTGAGTTCGAGATTGCGGTTGGGCTGGGTCTTGCCGTTGTAGGTGAATTCGCGCTGTGCGTAGAAGTGGTAGAACTGCGGAAAGTCGCGGATCGTGCGCATGGCCAGCACGGCAAGGTCTCGTGCCGTGACCATCTGGCCTTCAGCCGGCCAGCCGGACGAATTCTTGAACACCGACCCGGTCAGGCCGAGTTCGTGTGCCTTGGCATTCATGCGCTCGGCGAATTTGTCCTCGCTACCCGCCATGCCTTCGGCCACCACGACGCTGGCATCGTTACCCGAATCCACGATGATGCCCTGCAGTAAATCCTGGACGGTGGCTGACGCATTGACTTCAAGGAACATGGTTGAGGAATGAACGCCCCGGGTGATGGCATAGGCGCGATCGCTCACCTTGAACTGGGTGTCCATCTTGAGTTTGCCGGCCGCAAGGTCCTCGAACATCAGATAGACCGTCATCATTTTCGCCATCGACGACGGCGCCATCGGCTTTTCGGCGTCCTTCGCCAGCAGCACGGCGCCTGTCTGCGCGTCGATCATGCAGGCCCAGCGCGCCACCGTAGGCGGGCCGACTTGCGATGGGCCTGAAGCGTCGAGCTTGGCGGCAAGCGCCGCGGCAGCGGATTGCTTGGTCGCCGGCCGACCCGGCTTCGGTTTCTGCTGGACGTGCGGATGAGGCGTCTGCACGGGTTGCTGGCCGTAAGCGCCACCTGCCGCGAGGGCAGTCGCTACGAGAAGGACTCCGACTAAAGAGAACCGACTAGTCCGCCACAACACGGGCATCCCCATAGCCAGAGCGCTTCAACCTGTCGGCGACGATGGCGGCGGCGTCGGAGGTCGTGTAGGGCCCGAGGCGCACTCGATAGAACTCGCGTCCTCCAGCCGAGCCGTGGAAGATCTCGGTCGTCCCGTAGCTGCTGATGAGGTCGCGCTGACGCTGTGCGTTGGTCATGGTCGAGAAGGCGCCGGTCTGCACATAGTAGCCGCCACCCGCAGGCAGCAGCGCCGCTGGTGCTGCTCCGCTCGCCAGGGAAGCAATAGTCGGGCCACCTCCCGCCTCGCCCGACGCCTGCATCGTGCTGACGGCCGGGCTGCGCGGGTTGCTGGCATAGACCGTCTGTACCTGCGGCGACGGCGGCGGGCTTGCCTGGGCCGTGGCCGTCACTGCCGGAGGCCCGCGTCGACCCGTGGCATAGCGCGCGATCGCTGCCTCCTGCTCGGCAACGCCGCCGCCGTTCAGCGCGATCTCCTTCACGGCCTCGCTCTCCATGTGCAGCTGATCAATTCGCACGCGTGCCGTTCCGTTGCGTATCAGTCCCAGATCTTCCGCGGCGGCGCGCGACACGTCGATGATACGACTGCGCGCATAAGGACCGCGATCGTTGATGCGCACCGTCGTCGACTGACCAGTGTCGAGGTTGGTCACGCGGACGACCGAGGGCATCTGCAGGGTCCGATGCGCCGCGGTATGTTCGGACTGATCGTACACTTCGCCGTTGGCCGTGTATTTGCCGTGGAAGCCCGGGCCATACCACGAGGCCACGCCGGTTTCGACGTGGTCGAATTCTTCCTGCGGCGTGTAGGTAATGCCGTCGATCGTGTAAGGCCCGCCGATCTTGTACATGCCGCGGCCGGCCGCGTTGGGTCCGCCGTGATGGTGCGAGGCGCAGCCGCCAAGCCACGCCAGGGCCACAATCGCGCCCAGCACGCGAGCGAAAGCGGCCGGCGCGCAACGTGGACTGACAACGAGTTGCGGCATCGCGTTGCCATCATACATGAGCAACGCGCCGTAATCGAGATGGGCTCAGGGCCCGAGGCGATCCGACATGATGCCGACGGCGAGCGCGAAGAAGTCCGACTGGTTCCAACGCAGCAGAACGCGAAAATTCTCGCCCACTTGATAGGCGGGCCCGCCTGCGCCCGACGGACGCACGATGCGGCCGCCGCCGCGCGGTGCCGGCGCGCCTGTGGAAATCTCCTCGCCCCAGCGGACGGAGGGCCGCCAGCCTGCCTTGCGCAGGTAGTTGACGGTGGAGGCGAAGACGTCGGCCTTGCTGTTCCAGATGTCGTAGCGCCCGTCGCCATCGCCGTCGGCGGCATAGGCGAGAAACGTCGTCGGGATGAACTGGCACTGGCCCATCGCGCCTGCCCACGATCCCTTCATCGAAGCGAGACCGATATGGCCCTGGCTGAGGATCTTGAGCGCCGCGATCAGCTGGCCGCGGTAGAATTTCGCGGCAAAGCCGTTGTAGGTGAGCGTCGCCAGCGCCGGCACGACGTCGAAGTCGCCGAGCTTGGTGCCGAAGTCGCTCTCGATGCCCCAGAGTGCGGCCACGATCGAATCGGGAATGCCGGCAGGCGACGCGAAGCGCTCGATCAGGCTGCGGTTCTCGGCCAGCAAGGCGCGGCCTCGTTTCACCCGTTCCTCGGGCGCCACGATCTCGAGATAGCGCTCGAAGGTCATCTTGAATTCAGGCTGGTTGTGCGCGAGTTCCAGCACACGCGGGATTTGCTCGACGGATGCGAGGGCCTGCTCGGCCGTCGCCTGATCGACGCCGGCCCGCACGGCCTCGGCGCGCACGCCGGCAAGCCAGGCGGCAAAGCGAGCATCGCTCGTCTGCGCCAACGCCGACGCCGGCGCGAATGCCGCGCCTGCGCATAAAAGGCGGCGCCGGCCAATCATGCGCCGCACTATATACCGGCGGCCGCTTCGGGAGTAACAAGCGCTGCGCCGGAGAGGTGGCTGAGTGGTCTAAAGCACCGGTCTTGAAAACCGGCGTGGGTTTACGCCCACCGTGGGTTCGAATCCCACCCTCTCCGCCAGCCCGTCTGCACGACAGGCCGCGAGCAGACATGGACCTCACCGCAGTTTCCACTTACTGTTTGGTTGCCCTGCGCCAAGGCGCGGGCAGAGAATCTATTCAATTTTCTAGGGTGAGGAGAGTGCATGGAGTGAACTGACGACAGGGAGCGAAACATGAGAACCAGCAGGCGTACATTCCTGGCCGGCGTATCGGCCACTACGGCGCTTTCGACGAGCCGCTTGGCGTTTGGTGAAAAGAAATACGACTCCGGTGCGACCGACACCGAGATAAAGATCGGTCACACGAACCCGTACAGCGGGCCCGCTTCTTCCTACAGCTCGATCGGCAAGCTGCATCAGGCGTACTGGAAGATGGTCAACGAGACCGGCGGCATCAACGGCCGCAAGATCAACTTCATCACTTACGACGACGGCTATTCGCCGCCCAAGACGGTGGAGATGATCCGCAAGCTGGTTGAGGAGGACAAGGTGTTCGCCTGCTTCAACATGACCGGCACGCCGTGCAACACGGCGATTCACAAATACATGAACCAGAAGAAGATGCCGCAGCTCTACATCGCCACCGGCGCCTCGAAGTGGGGCAACCCCAAGCAATTCCCGTGGACCATGGGCTATCAGCCCGACTACCGCACCGAGGGAATAATCTACGCCAAGCACATCCTGGCCAACATCAAGGACGCCAAGATCGGCGTGCTCTACCAGAACGACGACTATGGCAAGGACTACTTCAACGGCATGAAGGAGGGACTCGGCAAGGAGGTCGGCAGGCTGGTCAAGGTCGTCACCTACGAGGCGACCGATCCGACGGTCGACAGCCAGGTCATCCAGCTCAAGGATTCCGGTGCCAACGTCTTCTACAACGTGTCGATCTCGAAGTTCGCCGCCCAGGCCATGCGCAAGGCAGCCGATCTGCGATGGAAACCGGTGCAGTACATGAACAACGTGGCGGCGAGCGTCGGCACGACGATGAAGCCTGCGGGCTTCGAGAACGTGCAGGGTGTCCTCACCGCCGCGTGGCTGAAGGATCCCACCGACCATCAGTGGGATAACGAGCCGGACATGAAGGAATGGCGCGCCTTCATGGCAAAATACATACCCGATGGAAACCTGGCCGACGGCAGCTACGTCTACGCCTACGGCGTGGCGACCCTGATGCGTAAGACGCTCGAGAAGTGCGGCGACCTGCTGACGCGCGAGAACCTGATGAGGCAGGCCGCAAGCTTCCACCAGCTTAGCCTGCCGGGCCTTTTGCCGGGCATCACCGTCTCGACCAGTCCGACCGACTTCTATCCGGTCCAGGCGGTGCAGCTGTCACGCTTCAAGGGCGAGACCTGGGAGCTGTTCGGCGACGTGATGCACAACGAGAGCAGCTGATCCTGGTCTCCGACGATGAGGAGGGGCCGCCGGCACACATCCGACGGCTCCATCAGCATGATCGGCTGAACTGCCTGTCATTCCGGCTCAGCAGGGTGCCGCTTCGCCGTGCGGATAGCGGTAATCGGCGCTCGCGTCCTGTGACACGCGTTTGGTCGAGCCGTCGCCGAGACGGTAGACGTAGAGCTGGTTCCTGCCGGTTTCACCGGAGTGGTAGATCACCGCCGCCTCGCCGTCGATCCAGCGCGGATAGGCGAACCAGATCTTCTTTCCCTCCTTGTTGGCGATCGCCTTGAGATTGGTGATCGAACGTTGCCGGGCGTCGAAATCCCCGATGAAAAGCGTGTGCCCGACTTCGGTGAACGTGGTCCCTGGCAGAAACTCAAAGCAGATCCTGGTCTCGCTGGGAGAGATGCTGGCGCGATGCATCTGGCCCCTCGTCCCCAGCTCCCATTGGACGCTCTCATAGAGGGGCGTGCGGTCGCGCCTGGCGCTCAAAAGGAAAACGCCCCAGCCCACGGTCGGGTGGGCGCAGTTCACGAGGATGCGGCCGTCCATGAGGCACGAGTGCGCCCAGGTATGGAACCTCTCGTCAGTGATCGCGAGCTCCTCGCCGGGCTTACCGCCCACCTTGCTCCGCATTACGTAGTAACCGCCGGTTCTGGCGTTCCTGCGGTTCCAGATCGGCGTGTTGGAACCGTCCCGCGTCCAAGTGGGGTTGAAATCCGTGCGGGTGCCATCGCTCAGCAGATGCAACCCCGCCCCGTCCGCGCCGATCACGAAGATCGCGCTCTTCCAGTTCGCGACGACGGGATCGTCGTGCGTGCGGCGGAAGCAGACGAGCATGTCGCCCGTCTTCGACCATGACGGCTTGAAGTCCACGTGGCCTGTCGTCAGCGGCCGTCCTTCAGGCTTGCCGGGTTCGCCGACGCAGATCTCGCCATTGCGGTAGTACGAGATCCGCGAGCCAGGCGGACGAACCGTCTGGTCGGCGCGGGCGATAAGCGGCGCCGCCGCCTGACCCATGCCGGCGAAAGTCGCCACAGCCGTGGTTGCCCGCGCGGCCCTCTTCAGGAACTCGCGACGGTCGAACTGCTCGTGCGGCCCTTTCATCCGATCTTCCCCGGTGAGCCGTTGCAACGGGGCGGACTCTACCATTCCGATGGAGTCCGTGGGAGGCGATGCGCGGAGCGGTCGGTGGCGCACCGAGTGGTCAAGTGCGCTCAAGGTTCGGATAGTTATATGCGCTTCCCGTCGTAAACCAGAAGTCGATGCTGGGCGGCGGCACTTGCCTGCCCTAGCGAACCGTCGGGCAAGCCGAGTCGGCCGTGACGCCAAACTTGGTGAATTCCCCCGCGACGCCCTGCGCGAGCTTGGTGGCCGCGGTCATGTCGCCCTCTCCGCCCGCCTTGTCGCCGCCTTTCAGCTTCGCGAGCCCGCGGCCATACATGGCGCGCGCGTGACTGGGGTCGGACTGCAGCGCTATGCCGTACTCGGCGATCGACTTCGGGAAGTCGCACATCTTGAGGAAGATGAAGCCGCGCGTGTCGCGCGCGTCGAGGCTGTTGGGCAGCAGCTTCAGCGCCTCGTCGCAATCGTTGACCGCGTCGCTCAGATCCTTGCCGATCACGGCGCGGGTGAGGCAGCGGTTGGTATAGGCGAGCGCGAAGCGCGGGTTTAGCCGGATCGCGTCGCTGTAGTCGGCCACGGCCTTCTCGTACTGGCCCTTGGCGAATTCCGAGTAGCCGCGGTTGTAGTAGGCGCCCGGCGCATTGGGCAGGAGCTTGATGACCTGGTCGAGGTCGGCGATCGCCTTGTCATGCTGGCCAAGCTGCGCATAGACGCCGGCACGATTGAGGTAGGCCTCCGACAGCTTCGGATCGAGGCGGATCGCCGCGCCCAAATCCGCCAAGGCGCGGTCCGCGCTGCCTCTCAAGGTGTAGAGCACACCCCGGTAGTAGTAGGCCCTGGCGAATTCCGGCGCGAGTTCGATGGCGCGGTTGAGGTCGGCGAAGCCTTTATCGAATTCGTTGCTGGCGCCGTAGGCGACGCCGCGATGCATCAAGGCATTGATATTGTCGGGACCAAGCTGTAGCGCCTTCGTGAAGTCGGCAATGGCGGACGGGAAGTCGGCCCGCCGCGTGTACTCGATGATGCCGCGATTGAGGTACGAGGTGATGTATTTGGGATCGAGCTCGATCGATTTGCTGTAGTCGTCCCACGCCTTGTCCGGCTCGTCGAGCGCGTGATGGGCGAAGCCCCGCTGGAAGTAGGCGAAGGCGTAGTACGGATCGAGCTTGATGCCCTCGTCGAAATCCGCGATCGCGCGCTTGTAGTCCTGCCTGAAGAGATAGATGCCGCCGCGCGACACGAATGTCCTGGCCTCCTTCGGGTTGAGCCGGATCGATTCGTTGAAGTCGGCGAGGGCCAGGTCATACTCGGTCTTGGTGACATAGGCGGTGCCGCGCTGGTAGCGGGCGTGCGCCACCTGGTCCCAGTGGCGCACCGCCTCGGGATCCTTCGAGCCGAACTGCAGCACGTCGCCGGTCAGCATGCCCAGGCGCAGAGCCTCGCTGAAATCGAGGATCGCCTTGTCGGGATCGCCCTTCTCGCGCCAGGAGATGCCGCGGTTGAGCAGCGCGTTGATCTCCTTGGGGTCGATCTTCAGCGCGTCGGTGAAGTCGGCGATCGCCAGATCGTACTCGCCCTTCTTCGAATAGTAGACGATGCCGCGATCGATCAGCGGATTGACGTCCTGCGGATTGATGCGGTGCGCCTCCGTGTAGTCGGAGATGGCGTTGTCCGGCTCGTTCACCATGTGATAGGCGATGCCGCGGTGCAGGTAGGTGAACTCATCGCCCGGCGCCAGCCGGATGGCCTCGGTGAAGTCCTCGATGGCCGGCCGGAACTCCTCCTTGTACATGTGCGCCGAGGCGCGGCCGACGAAATGCGCCGCCGCGGTGGGATTGATGCGGATCGCCGAAGTGAAGTCGGCGACCGCCTTGTCGAGCTCCGGCTTCGCCTGCTTGGGTTCCTTGCCGGCGCGGTCGAGATGGGCGAGCCCGCGCTGATAGTAAGCCTCGGCGCTTTGCGAGGAGAGCGCCGCCTGCTGGAAGTAAGCGGCGTTCAGCGTCGTCCCGGCCGGCAGTGAATCAAGCGACTGCACCGGCTGCGGATTGGCCGGCAGGCAGGTGAGCGCCGTCGTGAAGTCGGCAATCGCCTGGTCGAGATTGCCTTTGCGCTTGTAGACCAGGCCGCGGTTGATCCAGGCCTGCACCTCGCAATGGTTGATCTTGATCGCCGAGTTGAAGTCCGAGATCGCGCCTTCGTTGTTGTCCTTCTTGGTGTAGAGGACGATGCCGCGATTGACGTAGGCGTAGGTCTCGCCGGGCGCCAGCCGGATCGCGTCGCTGTAGTCGACGATCGCCTGATCGGCGTCGCCGATCGTGTGGTAGATCAGGCCGCGCTGGAAGATTATGGGCGCGCTCGGCGCCGAGACCCGGATGACGTCGGTGAACAGCTTGAGGGACTTGCGGAAATCGGACTCCGCGGCCTTGATGTCGCCGGTGCCATTGAGCGCCTGGCCGCGGCTGAAATAGGCGAGCGCCAGCGGAATGCCGTTGATCGAGCCAGCCTGGATCGCCTCGGAGCAGATGGTGATCTTTTCTTGGGGCTTCAGCCCATAGCCCGCATAGCAGCTGTCGGCCAAGGAAGCCGCCGTGGGCTTCGCCGCGGCTTGGGTCGTCGAGCTCTTGTCCTGAGGCGCCGGCGCCTTCTGGCTGTGCGCCGGCGCCTTTGTCTTGTCGGGCGCCGGTGCCGCAACAGGTCCGGCTGACGGCAGGGCGCCGTTGGGGGCCGGCTTGGTGGTCTGTGCCCACCCCGCAACCGTCGACAAGGCCAAGCACAACGCACCTGCGCCCACGACGAGGCGACGTGCGGAACGACACATCCTTCCCGGCATGACCTTCCCTTGATGCGCGAGACTGCTTGGCACCCCGCCCAGCACCCTATGTTTCCTTTTGCCCCAAAAGTATCTCCATTGTCACTGCGACAATCTAGATTTTAGTGAGTGGAAATAGCTCTAGCGGGGCTGCTTTGCCGGCAATCCGGCCCGTATAGACTGGCCCCATGCCGACACTGACGACCGCCCAAGCCGTGGTGTCGATGCTGGAATTGAACGGCATCGACACGATTTTTTGCCTGCCCGGCGTACAGAACGACGCCTTCTTCGACGCCCTCTACGACCGCACCAACGCCATCCGGCCCATCCACACCCGCCACGAGCAGGCGTGCGCCTACATGGCCCTGGGATACGCCATGGCGACCGCCAAACCCTCGGCCTACGTCGTGGTGCCCGGGCCGGGCTTTCTCAACACCGCGGCGGCGCTGGCGACCGCCTACGCCGCCAATGCTCCGGTGCTGGCGCTCACTGGCCAGATCCAGCAAGCCATGATCGGGCGAAACGTCGGGTTGCTGCATGAGCTTCCCGACCAGCTCGGCATCATGCGCGGACTGACCAAGTGGGCCGACCGCATCTCCGCGCCGGCGGAGGCGCCGGGGCTGCTGAACGAAGCCTTCCGCCGCCTGCAGTCGGGCCGACGCCGCCCCGTCGCGCTCGAATGCGCCATGGACGTGTGGGGACGCAAGACACCGATCGAGCTCCCGGCGGCGGCCGCCAAGCCCGACCCCTGCCCTGTCGATGAAGAGGGTGTCGAACGCGCCGCGAAGCTTCTAGGCACGGCGCAGCGGCCGATGATCGTGGTCGGCGGCGGTGCCCAGGGTGCGGGCGAGCACGTGCTCAGGATCGCCGAGATGCTCGAGGCGCCGGTGGTGGCCGGCCGCATGGGCCAGGGCGTGATCGATGGCCGGCACCGGCTATCGGTGAATTTCGTCGCCGGCTATCGCTTCTGGGCGGAAGCCGATGTCGTGCTCGCTGTCGGCACGCGCCTGCAGCCGCAGCAAATGAACTGGGGCACCGACGATGGGCTCAAGATCGTGCGCATCGACATCGATGGCGAGGAGCTCGATCGCCAGCGCAGGCCCGAGATCGGCATCATCGGCGACGCCACCGCGAGCACGAAAGCTTTGGCTGATCGACTCGCCAGCCACGTTGCCAAGCGCAACGGCCGCGCCGAAACGGTGGCGGAGATCAAGGCGGCGGCGATGAAGAAGGTGCGCGACACCTTGGCGCCGCAGATTGCCTATCTCGAAGCGATGCGGGCGGCGCTGCCGGAGGATGACATCCTGATCGATGAGCTCACCCAGATGGGCTACGCCGCGCGGCTCGCCTGGCCCACCTATCGCTCGCGGACCTTCCTGTCGCCAGGCTACCAGGGCACCTTGGGCTGGGGTTACGCCACGTCGCTCGGCGCCAAGATCGGCAAACCCGACACGCCGGTGCTGTCGATCAGCGGCGATGGCGGCTTCCTGTTCACCGCCATGGAAATGGCGACGGCGGCGCAGAACGGCATCGCGGTCGTGGCGGTGGTGTTCAGCGATGGCGCCTACGGCAACGTCAAGCGCATCCAGCAGCAGTCGCTCAACAACCGAACCATCGCGAGCGATCTCAGCAACCCGGACTTCGTGAAGCTTGGCGACAGCTTCGGACTGAGGGCCGAGCGGGCCAACACGCCGGGCGAGCTCGGCCAGGCGATAGCCCGGGCGTTTGCCCGCGGCGGGCCGGCCTTGATCGAGTGCCCGGTCGGCCCGCTGCCCGATCCCTGGGGCCTGGTCGCCTTGCCGCGCGTGCGGCCGCGCAAGCCCTGACGCGTCACTTGTGCGAGGAGATGATCTCCGCCATCAGCCGCTCGGCGTGGCCCTGGTCCGATAGCCGCTTGGAGGTAAAGCGCGGATCGCCCGGTTCGACCGCCGCCACGCAATGCGTCGTCAGACGGGCATGCACCGGCGGCGCCATCGTCTCCTTCGCCGGCATCTCGACCTCGGCCAGGGCAAAGTAGGTGCGATTGCAGTCGGTCTTGAAGAAGTCCGTATCCCAGTGGAAGCGGCCGTCAGGCCAGGAGTAACGGACTTTGCGCAGCTTCTCGCGGCCGAGCTTCCACAGCCGGTCGAAGTCGGCCCGCTCGATATCGGTCTCGATTTCCACCATCTCGCCGTCGACGGTCCGCTTGAAACTGAAGATGTGGCGCAACCCGCCAGCCGTTTCGATTGAACGCAACCTGAGGCCAGGCGTATCGAGGTAGGTCTGGCGCAGCAGACTCCGTGTGACACCCGGGGCGTCGGCGAGTTGCTGCTCCAGGCTGCCGTCCTCGCTCAACACAAATTTGCGCTCATTCTCGATTGGCATCGTTGAATTGATCGCTCGAATTGACCGTCGTTGCGGTAGAAGGAAGAACCCGCTCAGGAAACGCACATGGCCGTTCAGACGATACACGACCTGCCGACCCCCGCCCTCATTCTCGACCGGGCCATCCTTGGCCGCAACCTCAGGCGCATGAGCGAACGGCTGCGGGCGGCCGGCGTCGCGCTCCGGCCGCATCTAAAAACCGCAAAATCCGCGCAGATTGGCCGCCTGGCCGTCGAGGGCCATGACGGTCGCATTACAGTCTCGACCCTGGCGGAAGCCCGCTATTTTGCGCAGGCCGGGTTCAGGGACATCCTATATGGCGTGGGGATCGTTCCCTCAAAACTCGCGGCCGTCACTGAGCTACGCCGACAGGGCGTGAATCTTAGAATTGTCACAGACAACCTGCCCGTGGCGCGGGCGATCGCCGAGGCGGCGACGAGTGGCGATGCCTTTTCCGTATTCATCGAAATCGACTGCGGCGGCGGCCGCGCCGGCCTGCCTTTCCCCGACCTGCCGGGGCTGCTCGATATCGCGCGCCTGCTGCACCGCGCGCCCGGCGTGGAGCTGGCAGGCGTCATGACTCACGCCGGCCATTCCTATCATGAGAGCACCCTGGAAGGGATCGCAGCTGTCGCCGAACAGGAGCGCCAGGCGATCGTCGGCGCTGCCGAGAAAATTCGCGCGGCGGGCATCGCCTGCCCGATCGTCAGCGCAGGCTCGACGCCGACTGCGACGCATTCGCGCGATTTCACCGGCATCACCGAAATGCGCCCCGGAGTCTACGTCTTCAACGATCTCGATCAGCAGTTCATCGGCTCGTGCGGCGCCGGCGACCTCGCCCTTTCCGTGCTGGCCTCGGTGATCGGTCACTATCCGCACCGCAACCAGCTCCTGATCGATGCCGGGGCGCTCGCTCTCTCGAAGGACGTCAGTGCCCAGGAGTTCCAGCCCAAGGTGGGCTTCGGCACGATCGCCGACGCACCGGCCAAGGCGATGGCCGTCGTCGCCTGCTCGCAGGAGCACGGTTTCGTCGGCGCCGACGATCCCATTCCCTTCGGCAACCTGCCGATCGGCAGCCGTGTGCGGGTGCTGCCCAACCATGCCTGCATCACCGCCGCCGCCTACGATCGCTACTACGTGGTCGACAGCGACTTCGACGGGGCCGTGTCAGTGGTCGACGTCTACGATCGCATCAACGGCTGGTGAAGGCGATCTCTAGAGCGAGCTCGCCGTGTGGCCGCCATCGACCGTGATCACGCTGCCGGTCATGAACTGGCCCGCGTCGGACGCCAGTAGCAACAACGCGCCGTCGAGATTCTCGGGCCGCCCGATGCGCCGCTGCGGAATGCGCTCGATCAGCCGCTGCCCTCCCGGCGTCCGCCAGAACTCGCTGTTCATCTCGGTCTCGATGTAGCCCGGGCAAATCGCGTTGACCCGGATGCCGTGCCGCGCCCACTCCATGGCCAGCACGCGCGTGAGATGGATCAGCCCGGCCTTGGACGCGTTGTACGGCGCCACCTGCCCGATCGTGCGCAGGCCGAGGATCGAGGCGATGTTGACGATCGAGCCGGGCTTCTTGTCGGCCACCCAGCGACGGGCCGCGCCCTGCGCCACCAGCCAGGCGCCGCGCAGGTTGGTGTCGACCACCGCATCCCAGTCCTGCTCGGGCATGTCGAGCGCCGGCTTTACGATCGAAATGCCGGCGTTGTTGACCACGATGTCGATCGGCCCCGCCGCTTCGAGCGCAGCTGACACCGAGGCCGCCGACTTGACGTCGAGCGCGATCGATTTGGCGGCAACTTTCTCCTTCGCGAGTTCGCCTTGCAGTGCGGAAAGCCGGTCACTGCGGCGCGCGGCAAGCACAAGCGAGGCACCAGCCGCGCCCAGGCAGCGCGCGAAATGAGCGCCCAATCCGGCCGATGCGCCGGTGACCAGCGCAACCTTGCCGCTAAGGTCGAATAGCTTGGACATCCGCGCCGCTCCCGAGTTTCATGCCTGCCCTGTAGGCGGACCCTTTATGCGGAGGAATCATGGAGCTGGGTCTCAAAGGCAAGCGCGTTCTGGTGACGGGCGGCACCAAGAGCATCGGCCGGGCAATCGTCGACGCCTTCGTCGCCGAAGGCGCCGTCGTCGGCTTTTGCGCGCGGGACGCCAGGCTGGTCAGGCAGCGCGAGGAGGAATGGCGGGCCAAGCAGGCGCGCGTGCAGGGCGCGGCGCTCGACGTCACCGACGATCCGGCTCTCAAGAAATGGATCGACGGCTTTGCGGCCGAAGGCGGCGTCGACCATTTCGTGGCCAATGTCAGCGCCCTCATGACCGACGATTCGCGCGAGGGCTGGCGCAAGGCTATAGACATCGACATCGTCTCCACCGTCGAGTCGGTGCGACACGCCATGCCTCACCTGATCGCAAGCGGCCCACGCAATCCCGGCAGCGCCACCTGCACGGTGATCGGCACGGTGTCGCTGGTCGAGGCCTCGGCTGGACCGGTCATGCCCTATCGCTCGGTGAAGGCTGCATTGGTGCCCTTCGTGAAGGGGCTGTCGATCGATCTCGCCCGCAAGGGCGTTCGGGTGAACATGGTGTCGCCGGGCTCGATCTTCGAGGAAGGCAACACCTGGGGTCGCCAGCGCGACGCCGGCAGCGAGCGCTACAAACGCACCCTGGCGCGCAATCCCATGGGGCGCATGGGCACGCCGGCCGAGGTCGCTGCCGCCGTCGTGTTTCTCGCCGGCGCGCCGGCCTCCTTCGTGAGCGGCGTCAATTTCGTGGTCGACGGCGCCATCACGACGCGGGTGCAGTACTGACGGCCCGGCAACGCACGCCGTGGCAGCGACGCCGCGCTCTTCCTGCGCCCGCGTGAAAGGCGTAAGGTCCGGCGATGATCTTCGTCGACATCGTTTCCGACACGATCTGCCCCTGGTGCTACATCGGCAAGCGTCGCTTCGAGCGCGCCCTGGCGCAAAGCGGGCGCAACGACGTCGCGATTTCGTGGCGGCCGTTCCAGCTTAATCCCGACATGCCGCCGGAGGGCATGACGCGCGACGATTACGTGCGTGCCAAGTTCGGCGGTGGCGATCGGCCTCGCCAGATCTACCAGGCGATCGCCGAGAGCGGGCGCGAGGCCGGCATCGAATTCCAGTTCGCCCGCATCCGCCGCACGCCCAACACCGTGCTGTCGCACCGGCTGATCTACTGGAGCGCCAAGCAGGAGCGGCAGGACGAGATCGTGGCCGAGCTGTTCAAGGCATATTTCGAGGAAGGGCTCGACATCGGCGACATCGACACCCTGGTCGAGTGCGCGCGGCGCGGCGGTCTCGATCCCTTCGCCGCCCACAGCTTCCTGCTGGGCGACGAGGGACGCCAGGAAGTGGTCGCTTCGGACGTCTATGCCCGCCGGCTCGGCATCAACGGCGTGCCCTGCTTCATCGTCAACCGCAAGTACGCCGTCTCGGGCGCCCAGCCGCCCTCGGCCTTCGTCGAGGTCTTCAATCTCGCCGAGCGCGACGCCGCCACCACCGCCGCTCAATCGACGGTCTGATTCCGGCCGTCCCTGCGGCTGCGAAAATCCCCGGCCCGGCAACGTGATATGTCTTTTATCATATGATATGATGAAAGACATACCATGCCTCAGAACCCCGCCCGGACGGCCCGCACCCGGGCCGAGATCCTCGACCACGCCGCCCGCCTGTTCCGGCTGCGCGGCTACGCCGGCACGAATATCGACGATGTCATGCTGGCGGCCGGCCTGACGCGCGGCGCCTTCTACGCCCACTTCGACTCGAAGGACGACCTGTTCGCCGAGGCGGTGCGCGCCGGCCACGGGCTGCTGGCCCGGCTGCGTTCACCCGAGGCCGACCCGCTGGCCGTGCTCGATGCCTATCTTGCCACGCAGGACGTGACGACCAACGCCCTCGGCTGCACGCTCGCGGCGCTGGCGGGCGACGTGGCGCGGGCGCCGCTCGCCGCCCAGCTCGCCTATGCCAACCTGCTGCACGCCGCGATCGGCGAGATCGCGCGCCGCCGGGGCCGCCGCCTCGACGCCGAGGCGACGGCGGCGGTGATCCTCGCGGTCGGCACGCTCGCTCTCGCCCGGGCGAGCGGCGAGCGCCGGCTCAGCGACTGGCTGCTGCGTTCCGCGCGGCGGGCGCTGCGGGTTCTGCTTCGGCCGAAGCCTCGGAAGCGCCGGCGAGTTTCGCCAAGGCTGAAACGATCCCGGTCACGCCGGCCAGGCGCTGGCCCTCGTCGGGCCAGACGCGCTGCACGACCACGCGGTGGTCGGGCCTGAGCTTGACCAGCGGCGCGTTCTTCTGGATCCAGGCGATCAGCCTCTCCGGCCGGGCGAACCTGTTGTCGTGGAAGGAGAACACCAGCGCCTTCTCGCCGGCGTCGATGCGGTCGACGCCCGCCCGGCGGCACAGAAGCTTGAGAGCCACCGTCATCAGCAGGAACTCGGCTTCGGGCGGCATCTTGCCGAAGCGATCGACCAGCTCGGCCGCGAAGGCGTCGATCTCCCCTTGGCTGGCGAGCGTGCCGATCCGCCGGTAAAGCCCCATGCGCACCGTGAGCTCGGCGACATATTCCTCCGGGATCAGGATCGGGATGCCGAGATTGAGCTGCGGCGACCAGTCGGCTTGGGCCGCTTCCTGCGCCCGGCCGCGCGCCGCCGCCACCGCCTCCTCCAGGAGCTGCTGGTACAGCTCGATGCCGACCTCGCGGATGTGGCCCGACTGCTCCTCGCCCAGGAGATTGCCGGCGCCGCGGATGTCGAGATCGTGGCTCGCGAGCTGGAAGCCGGCGCCCAACGTGTCGAGGGTCTGCATCACCTCCAGCCGTTTGGCCGCCGCCTCGTTCAGCGCCCGTCCGGGCGGCACGGTGAGATAGGCGTAGGCCCGCATCTTGCCGCGGCCAATGCGGCCCCTGAGCTGGTAGAGCTGCGCCAGGCCGAACATGTCGGCACGATGGATGATCATGGTGTTGGCGTTGCGGATATCGAGGCCGCTTTCCACGATGTTGGTCGACAGCAGGAGGTCGAACTTGCCGTCGACGAAGTCCTGCATGGTATTTTCGATGGTGGTCGGCGCCAGCTTGCCGTGCGCCATGGCCATGCGGATTTCCGGCACCAGCTCGCGCATCTCCATAGCGACGCCGGCAAGATCCTCGATGCGTGGGCAGACATAGAAGCTCTGGCCGCCGCGAAACTGCTCGCGCAACAGCGCCTCGCGGACGGTGACGCCGTCGAACGGCGTCACGAAGGTGCGCACCGCCAGCCGGTCGACCGGCGGCGTGGCGATCAGGCTCATGTCGCGCACCCCGGTCAGCGCCAGCTGCAAGGTGCGCGGGATCGGCGTGGCGGTGAGCGTCAGCACGTGCACGTCGGCGCGCAGCTCCTTCAGCCGCTCCTTGTGCGACACCCCGAAATGCTGCTCCTCGTCGACGATCAAGAGCCCGAGGTCCTTGAACTCGACCGCCTTGGCCAGGAGCGCATGGGTGCCGATCACGATGTCGACCGTGCCTTCCTTCAGCGCCGTCTTGGTGGCCTTGGCCTCCCGAGCGGGCACCAGGCGCGACAGCCGGCCGATGCGGAGCGGCAGGCCCTGGAAGCGCTCGAGGAAAGTGCGATGGTGCTGGCGCGCCAGCAGGGTCGTGGGCGCGATCACCACCACCTGCTTGCCCGACAGCGCCGCGACGAAGGCGGCGCGCAGGGCCACCTCGGTCTTGCCGAAGCCAACGTCGCCGCACACCAGCCGGTCCATCGGCTTGCCCGAGGAGAGATCCTCAAGCACGTCGGCGATCGCCTGCAGCTGGTCGTCCGTCTCGACGTAGGGAAAGCGGGCGCAGAACTCGTCGTAGAGGCCTTCGGGCGGGCTCATCTGCTCGCCCTGCCGCACCGCGCGCTCGGCGGCGATCTTGATCAGCCGGTCGGCCATGTCGGCGATACGCTGCTTCAGCCGCGCCTTGCGCGACTGCCAGGCGACGCCGCCCAGCCGGTCGAGCGCGGCGCCCTCCTCGCCTGCGCCGTAGCGGCTCAGCACGTCGATGTTCTCGACCGGCACGAACAGCTTGTCGCCGCCGTCGTAGGTGAGCCGCAGGCAATCGTGGCGCGCGTTCTGGATCTCGAGCGTCGCCAGGCCTTCGTAGCGACCGACGCCGTGCTCACGGTGCACGACCAGGTCGCCTTCGCTGAGCGCCGACGCCTCGGCGATGAAGCGTTCGGACGGGCGGCGCTTGCGGGCCGGCCGCGACAGCCGGTCGCCCAAAATGTCTTCTTCGCCGACGACCTCCAGCTCTTCCAGCACGAAGCCGTGCTCGACCGGCCAGACGGCCATGCCCAGCGCGCCCGCCGGCAGGCCCGAGAAGGTCGCGAAGTCGGCGACCTGGACGGGCGTGCTCACGCCATGCTCCTGCAGGAGCCCCTGCAGGCGCGACACCGAGCCCTCGGTGAAACCCGCGACCAGCACGCGACGACCGGCGGCATCGGCCTCCCTCACATGCTCGGACACCTTGTCGAACAGATTGACGCCGGGCGCGGTGCGGGCGGCGGCGAAGCCTTCGTGGCGGCGGCCGCCGAGGTCGATCGTGTGGCGCTGATCGGGCGCGGCGTTGAAGCTGGTGAAGTGACCGACGCTGCGGCCGTCCAGCAGCGCGTCCCATTCCGAGGGCTTGAGATAGAGGCGCTCGGGCGGCAGCGGCTTGTAGTCGGCGCCGCCGCTCATGCCTCCCTTGGCGCCGGTCTTGAGCCGCGCCTGGTAGTAATCGGTGATCAGCTCGTGGCGCGCGGCGAAGGCCTCGTCGATCTCGTGGTCGGTAGTCACGACCGCGTCGGGGCAGTAGTCGAGCAGCGTTTCCAGCCGCTCGTGGAACAGCGGCAGCCAGTGCTCCATGCCGAGGTGACGCTGGCCGGCCGACACCGCCTCGTAGAGCACGTCCTCGCCCGCGACGTTGCCGAACAGCTCGCGGTAGCCGCTGCGGAAACGCTGGATGCTCTCCGGCGTCAGCAGCACTTCGCTCACCGACAGCAGCACCACGTCGCTCCTTTCGCCGGTCGAGAGCTGGCTCATCGGATCGAACGAGCGGATCGCGTCCAGGCTGTCGCCGAACAGGTCGAGGCGCAGCGGCTCGGCCGTGCCCGGCGGAAACAGGTCGACCAGTCCGCCGCGGATGGCGTACTCGCCGGGCTCCATCACTGTCTCGGCGCGGCCATAGCCGTTCTCGCCCAGGAACTTGGTCAGCCAGCCGAGATCGACGCTCTGGCCCTTGCGCAGGACCGTCGCGGCCCCGGCATAGAGGCGGCGTTCGGGCACGCGCTGCAGCGCGGCCCCGACCGAGGCCAGCACGACGCGCGCCGGCGTTCCCGCCTTCTTGGGCGCCGCCAGCCGCACCAGGGTCTCCAGCCGCTCGGCCACGATGTCGGGATGCGGCGACACGCGGTCATAGGGCAGGCAGTCCCAGGCCGGGAAGACCAGCACCTCGCGCTGTGGGGCAAAGAAGCGCAACCCGTCCTGCAGGCGTTCCAGGCGCTGCCCGTCGCGCGCCACGTGCAGAATGTCCTGGCCGCCGGTGGTGCGCGCGATCTCGGCCAGCGCCAGCGCGTCGGCGCCTTCCGGCAGGCCTGCGACCGTCCAGCGCCCTGCTCTGCGGTGCAGGGCGGCCAGCCGCTCGCCGAGGCCGTTGGCTGTGGGAACGTTCATGGGAAGCTCACGCGAAAGGCCAGCAGCCGGCGCAGCACCGGCGAATCGACCTCGGCCGGGATTTCGGCCCTGCCCGAAACCCAGTCGTAGATATCGTTGTCGCCGGCCTCGAGGATGCGCTCGTACTGCTCGAGCTCGGCGGCATCGAACCCGGCGATATGGGCGCGCGCGAACTGGCCAAGAAGAATGTCGTTCTCCTTGTTTCCACGATAGACGCTGCGATAGAGCAAACGCTTTCGCCGCGTCTCAAGGTCCGCCGCGTCGTCCATTTTTCCCCAGGCCACCCCGCAAAAGGGGCGTAGCATATAGGCGGCGACGGTGGCCAAGTCATGGGTGTCATGCGCCCGCAAAGTCTGACGCCGCTGTTCGCCCAGGTGACATCGCTGCCCGGCATCGGGCCGCGGCTGGGGAAGCTTGTCGAAAAATTGGCCGGCCCGCTGGTCGTCGACCTGTGCTGGCATTTGCCGTTCACCGTGATCGACCGCCGCAACGCGCCCGATATCGCCCATGCCGAGCAGGGCAAGGTGGCGACCATCACCGTCACCGTCGACCAGCACCAGGTGCCGCACAATCCGCGCCAGCCCTATCGCATCTGGACGAGCGACAGGAGCGGCCGGCTATGCCTCACCTACTTCAACGGGCGCGAGGATTACCTGAAGCGCCTGTTGCCGCCCGGCGAGGTGCGGGTGGTGAGCGGCAGGATCGAGTTCTACCAGGGCGAGGCGCAGATGACGCACCCGGACCATGTCGTGCCGCTTGCCGAGCGCGATTCGATCCTGCGCGTCGAGCCGGTCTATGGGCTGACCGGCGGTCTCACCCAGAAGCCGTTGCAGCGGGCGATCGCCGCCGCCATCGAGCGCGCGCCGGTGCTCGATGAGTGGCAGGACGCGGCCTGGCGCGCCCGCCAGAAATGGAGCGGCTGGAAGACCGCGCTCGCCGCCGCGCACGCGCCGATCGACGACGCCGATCTTTCACCGGCGCACCCGGCGCGGGCCCGGCTCGCCTTCGACGAGTTGCTGGCGAGCCAGCTCGCCATCGCGCTGGTGCGCCACCATCAGCGCACGCTCGCCGGCCGCGCCATCAAGGGCGACGGCGCCTTGCAGAAGCGCGTGCTGGCGGTGCTGCCCTTCAAGCTGACGTCGAGCCAGAATTTCGCCATCGCCGAGATCGCGGCCGACATGGCAAGGCCTGAGCGCATGGTGCGCCTGCTGCAGGGCGACGTCGGCAGCGGCAAGACCCTGGTCGCTTTCATGGCGATGCTGATCGCGGCCGAGTCCGGCGCCCAGGCGGCCCTCATGGCGCCGACCGAGCTCCTGGCCCGCCAGCACTACGCCACGATCGCGCCGCTCGCCGAGGCGGCGGGACTGACGGTCGCCCTGCTCACCGGCCGCGGCGGCGAGCGCCAGAAGAAGGAGAGCCTTGCCGGCCTGGCCGACGGCTCGATCCGGCTGGTCGTCGGCACGCACGCGCTCGTCCAGGAGGACGTCGAGTTCGACGACCTCGCGCTCGCGGTGGTCGACGAGCAGCACCGCTTCGGCGTCACGCAGCGCATGGCGCTCTCTTCCAAGGCGCAGGCCGTCGACCTTCTGGTGATGACCGCCACGCCGATCCCGCGCACGCTCATGCTGGCGGCCTACGGCGATCTCGACGTTTCGAGACTCATCGAGAAGCCGGCCGGCCGGCAGCCGATCGACACCCGCACCATTCCGCTGGAGCGCATCGCCGAGGTGGTCGATGCCGTGGGACGGCGCGTCAAGGAAGGCGCCGGAGTCTATTGGGTGTGCCCGCTGATCGAGGAATCGGAGGAAGTCGACCTCGCCAACGCCGAAGAACGCTTCCACGAGCTGAGCGCGCGCTTTCCCGGCAAGGTCGGGCTGGTGCACGGGCGCATCAAGAGCGCCGAGCGCGAGGCGACCATGGCGGCCTTCGCCGAAGGGCGGATTGCCATCCTGGTCGCCACCACGGTGATCGAGGTCGGCGTCGACGTGCCTTCGGCCACGGTGATGATCGTCGAGCATGCCGAGCGCTTCGGCCTCGCCCAGCTGCACCAGCTGCGCGGCCGCGTCGGCCGCAGCACGACCAAGTCGAGCTGCCTCCTGCTCTACGCCCAGCCGCTTGGGCAAACCGCCAAGGCGCGGCTCGCCATCATGCGCGAGACTGAGGACGGCTTTCGCATCGCCGAGGAGGATCTGCGGCTGCGCGGCGCCGGCGAGGTCCTGGGGACCCGACAAAGCGGCGAGGAAGGCACGCGCCTGGCCGACCTGTCGGTTCACGCCGAGTTGCTGCAGGCCGCTCATGACGACGCGCGCCTGATTGTCGATCGCGATCCTGACCTCGCAACCGAGCGCGGCGCGGCGTTGCGCGCCCTGCTCTACCTGTTCCGCCGCGACGATGCCGTGCGCACCCTGAGAGCCGGCTGATCACCCCCGCTGCGTGACGAAGTTCCGTAGCGCATCTTTCGCGCCGTCGACCGCCTTCTGCGCCTGGTCGTGGCGCTTGGCGAGGTCGTCGAGGGCGTTCTCCTGCGTTTCAAGAGCGGCGAGGTAGCGGCGCTGCAGGTCGCTGTTCGCCGGCACGCTCTGCAGGTTGTCGCGGACGCGACTCTGCTCCTGCACGATGTTCTGGCGCTGGTTGTCGAGTTGCGTCAGCTGGCGCTGCGCCGCCGCCACCTGGCCCTGCAGCAGCAGCACGCGCTGCAGGCTCTCGTGCGTCTTGGCGTCGAACTCCTTGGCTTCGGCGTAGACCTTGATCTGGTCCGCCGAGGCATCGAGCAGGCGCATCACCTGCTGCTGGACCTGTTCCTGCGCGACCTCGATCAGCTGCGTCTGGTCGCCGCCGGGCAATTGGTACGGCAGCCGGTAGTTGCCTTCGCTGATCTCGACGCCCTTCGCTTCCGGCTTGACCAGGGTCCAGCCGGGCAGCCGCTGCTGCACGATGATCAGCTTGCGCGGCTCCTTGGCCGGCCCGCGCACGCGGTAGTTCGTGGTCTGGCGAATCACGCGCGAATAGTGCAGCGCGCCCTTGGCGACCGAGCCGTTGGCCAGCCGCTGCGACTGCGAGGGATCGCGCTCGATCGTGATCTTCTCGTCGAGCGCGTAGGCCAGGAGCCGGGTGTCGGCGACCGGGAAGGCCGACAGCCGCGCGTCGCCGACATAGGCGATGCTGCCCGTCTTGTCGCGCTCGTAGATCGTCAGGATGCCGGGCGGCAGTCCGGTGTCGCCGTCGTTCTTGAGGCGGATGGCCGCCAGCGGATTACGTGCCGCGGTATTGGCCTGATAGAGCGCCAGGCGCTCGGCCGGGACGTCGCGGTCGAGGATGGGAATGGAAAGTGTGCGGCCATTGTCGACGCTGACGGCTCGCGGGAACTTGAAGGTGACCTGGGTCGCGGCGTCGGTGGCCTCGAGCTGTTCGGCTGCCTGGGCGACGGAAGTCGGCTCCTCCGCCCGGTCGCGTCCCCCCATCA
>JBPYDO010000356.1:0-20385 GCA_051985755.1 Reyranella sp.
GCTTTTCGTCGATCGCCACCGAGAGCTCGGCGGTAAGCGCACAGACCAGCGAACGCGGCAGTCGCGCATTGTCGGTCGAGCGGCGGTCGGCGCGCTTGGGCCGCACCAGCAGGGTGTCGTCGGAGTCCACACCCAGGCGATCGAGCGTCAGCACGTCGATGATGCTCTCTTCGCGCGGGGTCAGCGCCTCCATGCCCAAGAGCGCCTCGGGTGCGAATCCGAGCTTCTCCAGCCCTTCGTAGAGCGTGAGGTAGAGGTCGGTGAAGGGCTGGAAGTCGTACCACAACACCGACCACAGGCGGGCGCGGTCGCGGCCGCTCAGGCGGGGCGCAAGCTCGATCGCCTCGCGCCAGTAATCCGTGCGCAGTTCGGAGGTGACGCCGGCAAAGAAGGTGTCGAAATACTCGATCAGGTCGAGGACGTCGTCGGCGTCGATGTCGCCCGGCGGCGTCGGCAGCACCCGTCCCCTGAGCTCGGCCAGGCGGCGGCGGATCGCGGCGCCGTCCGGTCGCTCGAAGGCCGCCTTCTGGTGATCGAAGTCGAGCAGGAAGGAGTTGCCCAGGATCTTGACGATGTCGGTCTGGGTCAGCAGCCGCACGCGCACCGGAAATTCCCGGCTGACGTCGCTCAGGCCAAGGCCAAAGCGCGTGACGAGGCCGGTCGACTCGCGATTGCCCGGCGGATTGATCTCGCGCAGGAAGTCGTAGGTCTTGTCGGCGAAGCGCGCCTGCAGCGGCCGTCCGTCGCGGCTCGCCAGGATGGAGACAAGATACGACTTGCCGGCCTGGCTCGGGCCGAAGACGCCGACGCACATGCGTCGCCGCGCGGCCCGCGCCAGCTTGCGGCTCTGGTTGCGGACCTTCTGCAGCTCGCTGATCAGCGACGGCGCTTGCTGCGCCACGGTCGGCGACTGGTTGGCGGCATCCTTCAGCCAGGCCACGCCCTCGCTCGCCGCCACGGCGAGCAATTCGCAGTCCTGGGCCAGTTTGAGGTCGATAGTGTCCATACGCTTACCCGGTCTTCAACATGCCCGTATCCAGCCAGTAGCCCTCGCGGCGCGGCAAGGTCTGCAGGCGCAAGGTCAGCCGATCCAGCGCCACCGCGCGGCCGTCGCGGTTGGTCACCTGGCGCAGGCGGAAGCGTTCGACGTCGCCTGAGTCCTTGTCCTTGGGTTTGACGCGCGCCAGGGCAATCTTGAACGGCGTCTCGCGGGCGTGCCGCTCGGCAAATTCGGGCCGGGCGAATTCCAGCGCATAAAGGCGCGCAGCGGGCCAGCGCGACAGGTCGAGCTGGCGGGCGCCGAGCCACATCGGTCCGCGGAACTCGAAGGCGACCTCCGGCAGCTCGTACTCGCGATTGTCGAGGTCGACGTCGCGATAGACGAGGTCCTCGCGCTGCAGGCGGCCGCCACCGTCGAGCTTGCCGATGAACTTGGCGATGCTCTTGGAGCGCAGGAGGTCGGAGCGGAAGGAGAAGTCGGGCAGCTGCGACTGGGCCAGCGCGGCGATCATCGCACCCACCGCCACCGTCGTCTTGGGATCCTCGACCCTGAGCCGCGCGTCGCGGAAGGGATACCAGGCGCCGACGCGGTATTCGTGCAGCGCGATCACCCGCTCCGGCGGCAGGGGCAGGAGCTCCATCAGGAGCGAGCGCAGGCCGGGCAGGCGCGAGGGCCGGCCCGACAGCAGCAGGATATCGCAGTCGTAGGCGTGGACGATCTCGGCGAGCGGCGCCAGCACGCGCGCCATCTCGGCCCGCACTGTCTTGTCGAGACCCGGCAGGTCGACCGGGAAGACCGTCGCCTTGAGGTCGAAGCCCTTGGCGCCGCGCTTGCGCGCCGCCTCGTTGACGAATTCGACGACTTCGTCGGAAGGCTTGGCGCCGCCTGGAAAGAAACTGTCATAGGGGCGCGGCTCGTCGGCGAGCGTGCCGGAAGCCGGATCGTAGCCTTCGGCGCTACGCAGCAATTCCAGCGCGATCGGGTGGGCGATCTGCAGGGCGAATTGCTGGCGCAGGTTGCGCTGGATCACGTCCTCGCCGCCGCGGTCACCGCCCACCAGCTCCGCCATCAGGTCGACGGGATTGGCGATGCCGGCCGAGCGCATCGCCGCCTCGATCGGCGGCAGGACGTGGCTTTGCACGACGCGCAGCAGGATGTCGTCGCCGGCCACGTTGAAGCCTTCGCGGAACTTCTGTTCGGGGAACAGCGTCACCGACGTGCCGGCGCCCTCGAGCCGGTAGGCGTTGATGATGAGATCAGTGGTGCCGCCGCCGACATCGATGCTGGCGATGCTGATCGTGCCGTCGGCCGGCTTGCCACGCGGCTTGCTGGCGATCTGGAAGAAGCGCCGTGCATCGCCGCCAAAATTGCGCGCCACCTCGGTATAGAGATAGACCAGCTGCGTGCAGGACGCCTCGTCCCACTCGGTCAGCACGCGAGGTGCGGGCGCGGCCGCATCGTCGAGCTTCCAGCCCATCATCATCCAGACGAGGTCGCGAGCGGCTTCGGCGCGCTTGCGGAAGATCAGGCGTTCGGCGAGCGGCATGCCGGTGGGCAGGGTGAGCACGATGCGGCGCAGCCGCCGTGGCGTCTCGGCATGGGCGCGCCGGCCGCGCTGCTGAGGCGAGTTCATCAGGGTCAGCGCCTGCAGCAGGATCTCGCTCAGCGCAAAAGTCATGACCGAGGAGCGCGAATAGAGCGGCTCGAACACCGGCAGATGGTCGGCCGAATCGGCTTCCGGCTCGACGAGGTGCAGCGGCTCGCCTTTCTGGTTGACGAGTTGCGCCATCGGCCCGGCGGCCGCCGGCATGGCGGTCTGGTCCTGGGCATAGGCGATGTTGAAGCGCCATTCGCGCGCCTGCGGTTCCTCGTCCCATAGATAGCGCTTGGGACTCGACATGCCGGTATTGCCCTCGGTGCCGCGTCGCCGGGCGGCGAGCCGCGTCGCCTCGGGGCCGACCCGGGTCATCGTCGGCCAGGCGAAGGCGTCGGCGCGTCCGCCCAGCCGCGACAGATGGTTCTTGCCGAACCAGGCCTGCGCGAACTCGACGCGCGATTCGAACGGGCGGGCGTGCACCGCCTCGGGATGCGACAGGTCGCGCAGCGCAAGCTCGTAGGAGTCATTGAGGTTGATGCCGAGCTCGCCGGCCGCCTCGATCAAGAGACCGCAGGTCCGCGAGTTGCCGACATCGAGCACGAGGTCGACTTCGATGGCGCCGCGACCGGGCCGTTCGGCGTCGCCCACCAGCTTGACCGGCGGGAAGTGCGCCGCCTCGGCCAGGAGGCCGAGGAACGCGAGATAGCGCGCCGTCGCCTCCTGCGGCTTCTGCTTGATGTCGCTGTCGATCTCCTCGAGCGTGGCGCGCGGGTGCAGTTCGCGGAACAACTCCTCGAGCCACTGGCCGAGCCAGCCCTGGCGCAGCAGCCAGTGGTTGGCACGCTGCTGGGCGGCAAGGGCGAACAGCGCGCCTGACGTCACGTCCTTCGAGGAGGGCGCGAGGTAGGCGCGGCCTTCCGCTTCGCCGATCAGCCCGGTGTCGAAGGCGAGCACGGCGCGGTAGCGGTTGCCCTGCTCGTCACGGAAGCCCTCGCCGTAGCGCGCCTCGAGGTCGACCACGCGGACCCGCGCCCAGTCGGCCGGGCCTTCGCGGAACTGGTTGTTCGGCCGAACCTGCAGGAAGGGCACCGGCACCCACTTGTCGACAAAGGGGGCGAGCGCGTCCTTGGCGGTGACCACCAGATTGGGCTCGGCCGGGCGGCGGCGGCCGGCCTCGATTACTTCGTACTGGCCCCGCACCTCGTCGAAATCGAGCTGCACCAGATCGTCGACTGAGCCAGCGGAAGCCGAGTCGTGGAAACCCCATTCGCGCACCCTGAGCCGCGCCGGGTCGAAGCCGAAGTCGAGGAACTGAATCCCCGACCGGGCAATCAGGGTCGTCGGGCTGGGGTAGCTCGGCAGACGGGCAAGATCGCTCATGGAAGCCTTATGGAACCGTTAACCTATTTTATGAAATCAGCGGCCGATCTGCACGTTGTAGCTGCGCTTGTCGCCCGGCTGGCTGCCGGTGCACTGGGCCACGCCAGCCTTGTCGACTTCGCAATTGACGACGTTGCGCGCATAGGTATTGCCGTCCGTGCACTTGGGATTGGACTTCTCCTCGATCACCAGCTTGCCATTGTCCCAGCGCGCCTCGGCCGGCGCCTCGCAGACCGCGCCGTTGTGCTGCACGAAGCTCACTTTGCCCTTGCCCTTGTCGTCGAGCGTGTAGGAGGGCCGCAAATTCCTCTCGCCCTGGGCCGTTGCCAGGCCCGTGCGCGAGCGCCAGTCGCCTTTCAGGAAGGCGAGGTCCTGCTTCTGCTTGGCCTCGGGCGGAACCACCATCGGCTTGGGCTCGTCCTTCTTGTCCTTGTCCGGCAGGTTGGGCTGCTTGTCATCCGGGCCTTTGGCCTCGGCGCTCTTGTCGTCACGTCCCTTGTTGTCAGGACCTTTGTTGGCGTCCTTTTCGTCCGGGCCTTTGTCTTTGGCATTGGGGTCTTTGGCATTGGGGTCATTGGCATTGGGCGCCTGGGCGTTTGGACCCTTGTCCTCGGGCTTCTCGGCAATACCGACGCCGACGCCCGGCTTGTCGTCGATCGCCGGCCCGCGCTCGATCGGCGCGCCGGTCACCGTGCCCACGATCACGCCGCCCGGCCCCAATACGCCCGCCGAGCAGTTGCTGCCGCGCTGCGCAACCTCGTCGGTCAGCTTTGCCAGCTCGATCCGCAGGTTCTCATTGTCGTGGCGGAGCGTTTCGATGCGGGCTTGTTGAAGCTCCATCGGCTGGCGCACCGACATCTCGAGCGCCCGCTCGCGCGCCTCCGCCGCGAGGCGGGGCTCGATATGAGGCAGGTAAGGCCGGACCAGCCAGGCGAGGAACGCGAGCAGCAGCAGGAGCAGCAAAGCCAGCAGCAGCCACTGCCACCAGCGGGCACCGCCGACCCGACCCAGCGCCATCGCGGCCGGCGCCGATGCCATGACCGCTTCCGGGGCGACCACCGGCGGCCTGGGCGGGCTGGCGAGGAAGGCGCCGGGCAGGGCGGCGTCGGCGGAGAAGCCCCAGAAGGTCATCACCGGCTTGCCGTCGACGACGTGCAAGGTCTCTTCGCCGGGCGCCGTCAGGGCATGGCGCAAGAGCTTGGCGAAGTTGCGCTCGGCACTCGAGCGTTCGGGCGCCTCCATGCTGGCGGCGAGCGACGCCATGTCGGCGTGCAGCCGTTGAACCTTGTCGAGAATCCGGGCGCGCTCGGCATCGCCGAGATCGCTTAGCCGGCGCGCCGCGCCATCGAAGGGCGCATACCAGTCGATGCGGCGGCCTGATGGGTCGACCTGGGGAATGGCGAGGAGGTCGGCGTGCTCGCGCGACAGCCGCTGGGCGATGGCGGCGCGCAATTGTCCGGCGGCCCGCCACACCGGATCGCCCGCCATGCCGAGGGCCCGGTAGCGTTGCAGCGGGTCGCTGCTGAGGAGAGGTCCGGCCATGGGCTATTTCACCGCCCGCCGCGCGGGCAGGATATGGCGTAGGTCCATCGCGTCCCCCACATCTCTCCTGTTACGACCACGTCGACCGAATAATCCCCGGCCACCGGGTTCCAGTTGAAGCCGAAGCCGCCGCGGAAGCTGCGTGGACCGCCGGTACCGGCAATGCGCTGGCCACGGTAGTACACCTCGATGTCGTCCGGTTTGACGTAGAGGTTGTAGTTGAGGGCGACAAACCCCGGCCTATCGCCGAGATAGTGCTTGTTGCGCGTAATACCTTCGCCGCCTGAATCGCCAGACCAGTTGCAAGGCAACATGCCAGGCGGCGGGCGGTTGACCGGCGGCGCGATGTTGCGCGCCTGCTGCTGTGGCGGGGGCGGTGGAGGCGGCGGCGGAGCCTTGGCAACTACCGGCGGCGGGGCCTTGGCGACCACCGGCGGCGGCGGTTTGGGCGGCTCGATCGGCTTGCACTGCTCGACCTTCTTCTTGAGGTTGTCCTCGAGGGCGGCGAGCTCGGCCTTGAGAGTCTTGCCGTTGGACTGGACATCGTCGAGCGATGCCTTGAGGAGCGGCGTCGGATCGGGCGGCGCGGGCGGAGCGGGCGGCGCCGGCGTTTCCAGCGTCGAGACGCTGGTCGAGGGATCGACCGGCGCGCAGGCGCGCAACAGCCACGAGGTGAGCAAGATCAGGAGCAGCAGCAGGAGGCCGAAGAGCAGCGCGCCCCACCAGCGCGACCAGCCGAAGCGCGCCGGCAGGGCTGCCAACGGCGCGCTTGCCAACACGGCCGGTCCGACCGGCGGTGGCACGACGGCAGGCAGGACGGGGGCCTGCAGACTGGCGATCGCATCGGCCTCGTAGCCCCAGGCGGCGATCACCGGCTGGCCGTCGACCAGGAAGATGAAGTCGTCGGAGGGACGGCGGGTGGCGAGGCGCAGCGAACGGCCGATCAGGCGCGCCTCGTCGCTGGAATCGGAGTTGGCGAGTTGATCGCCCAGCCCGTTGATGTCCTGAAGTTGCCGGTCGACGGTGCGCAGCGCCTGAGCGCGATCATCCTCACTGAGGTCGGCGAAGCGTCTGACCGTGCCGGCACGATTGGCGTACCAATCGATGCCGTCGCCCGCCTCGCGCAGTTGCGGCTCGGCCAGGAGATCGGCGGGGCCGACGCCCAGCCGGCGGCGGACGACCGCCAGCAACTGGCCGGCGACGGCATGCAGCGGCTCGCCGCGCACCCCCAGCGGGCGGACTCCAAGATGCGTCGTCAGTATGAGAGTCGGACCCTCTCCCATGCCTCGCAACCGGTCGGTGGGTGCTCAGCATATCAGCAGGGAATCGGACTTGTTTATGGTGGACTTGTGGCGCGCGACCCGGGCCGATGGGGCGCCGTTCGGAACTGCTCAGCCAGCGGCCGAGGCCGGCGCAAGGGCTTCAATGCCGGCAGATTGGGGGTTTTCGGGTTGATGGCCGCGCTTTTCACGGCTTTGGTCGGCCAAGAAGGAGCAGGCGCGCGCGAAAAGGTGAAAACGGTGGCGGCAGGGCCGCCTCATGGAAAATAGTGCTGGAGGGCCCTGACGGCGAGGGAGATGGGGAACAGCGCAACGGCGCTGGCGCAGAGCAAAATGAGCAGCCAGCGGCTCATTTTCTCGACCGTGGCCGCGGCACCGGAAGGCGGATGATCCGGGGCGGCAAGGGCTTCTACTTGGACGGACATGCGGGTGCTCCTGGGAACCTCGGCACCCAATTACTAGGCAGCACAGCCATAGCTTTTCGAGGCGGCCGAGGGACGGTCGGCATAGCCCGGCCATATATGTGTGAGGGGAGTGGCCTGGCCCGGCGGGTTTACGCCGCCCGCTTGACATCAAGCGGAGCTGGGCCTTCGCCGTCGGGCGTGCTCTCCAGGATACGCGCCGAGAAGCCCCAGTCGCGCAGGCATTCGATGGCGATCTCGGCGTCGTCGCGCGGGATCTGGCGGATCCGCGCGCCTGTGGTCACGCTGCGGGACACTTGGAGCCCCAGCATTTCAGCGGCCGACTGGGCCGCGGCAGGAATGACGATATCGACGAGATCGCGCATGCGAATCTCCGCGTTGTCTCAACTGGGTTGTTCCGGACCGCGACGGCAGGTCTTGTCCGCGCAGCGCTCGCGCTCGATGCGCCATATGGGGCGGAACCCCATAGGAAATCCATTCGGCTCGGACGGGGCTTCTATCAAAAGGCCGTGCAAACGCCGGCGCAAAAACGACGCTAGATTTCGATCCGGCTGCCCAGCTCGACCACCCGATTGGCGGGCAGGCGGAAGAAGTCGCCGGCATTCGAGGCCATGCGCGCCAGCGCCAGGAACACCTTCTCCTGCCAGCGCGGCAGGATCGGGCGGCTCGCCTCGACGAAGCTGTTGCGGCCGACGAAGTAGGACGTGCGCATCGGGTCGACCGGCACGCCGCGCTCGGCGAGCGGCGCGAGATCGCGCGGCACGTCGGGCTGCTCCATGAAGCCGTAGCGCAGCACGACATGGTGCACGCCCTTGCCGAAATGCGCGACCTGGGCCCGCGCATTGGGCGGCACATAGGGCTCGTCGGGCACCTGGACGGTCAGCAGCACCACCTGTTCGTGCAGCACCCCGTTGTGCTTCAGGTTGTGCATCAGGCAGCTGGGCGCGTTGCCCGAGTAGGCCGTGAGGTAGACGGCGGTGCCCTGCGGACGGTGGACACGTCCCGGCCCGATGCTGCTCAGCAGCGACTCCATGGGCAGCGAGTTTTCCTGCTCGCGCGTCGCCACCGCCGCTCCGCCCTTCATCCAGGTCCACATGACGGTGAAGATCACCACGGCAAGCGCCAGCGGTACCCAACCACCCTGCACGAACTTCACCATGTTGGATGACATCAAGGTGGCATCGACCGCGAGGAAACTGCCGAGCACCAGGAAGGTCGGCAGCCAACCCCACTTCCAGCTGTGCAGGGCGAGCCAGATCACCAGGAGCGTGGTCACCAGCATGGTGCCGGTGACGGCAATGCCGTAGGCGGCTGCGAGATTGGTCGACGACTTGAAGGCCAGCACCAGGATGACGACGCCAGTCAATTGCATCCAGTTCACCGCCGGCACGTAGATCTGGCCGTATTCGCTCGCAGAGGTGTGCAGGATGCGCACGCGCGGGCTCAAGCCCAGCAACGTCGCCTGCTGTGCCATCGAAAATGCGCCGGCGATGGTCGCCTGCGAGGCGATGACCGTCGCCACCGTGGCGAGCACGACCAAGGGAATCAGGATCCAGGCGGGGGCGAGACGAAAGAACGGATTCTCCAGCGCGCTCGGATCGGCCAGCAGCAGCGCCCCCTGGCCGTAGTAGTTCGCGAGCAGCGACGGCAGCACGACGACCAGCCAGGCGTACCGGATGGGACCTTTACCGAAGTGGCCCATGTCGGCGTACAGCGCCTCCGCGCCGGTGACGGCCAGGGTCACGGCGCCGAGGGCAATGAAGGCCACGACGCCATGGCGAAGCGCAAAGTTGATGGCTTCGAACGGCGATAACGCCTGCAAGACCCGGGGCACCTCAGCGACATGCACCAGCCCCAGGATCAGGATGGCGAGGAACCAGAGCAGCATGATCGGACCGAACCAGCGGCCAACTCCGCCGGTGCCGTGGTACTGCACGGCAAACAGGCCGATCAGCACGCCGAGCGCGATCGGTATGATCCACGGCTCGAAGGCCGGCGTCGCCACGTCCAGGCCTTCGACGGCGCTCAGCACCGAGATGGCGGGCGTGAGCAGGCAGTCGCCGTAGAACAGGGCGGCGCCCGCGATGCCAAGCATCACGTAGAGATTGCGCCGGCGGACCGAAAGGTCCGCGGTGCGCGAGACCAGCGCCATCAGCGCCAGCACACCGCCCTCGCCGCGGTTGTCGGCGCGCATCACCACCATCACGTATTTCAGGGTGACGACGATGATCAGCACCCAGGTGATCAGCGACAGGATGCCGACGACGTCTTGGTGAATGGGCTTCAGCCCGGTGAATTCACTGAAGCATTCCTTGACCGTGTAAAGCGGGCTGGTGCCGATATCGCCGAAGACTACGCCGAGGGCCGCGAGGGCGAGGCCGGCGGCGCGCTTGCGGGCACCGGAGAATAGCGGTTCAGCGACGGCCATTTGGCGAGGGGGCAACCTGACTTGTGCTTCCCGGCCGGAACGGCCGGGCACGGCGGGCGGGTATTGCTTCCGGCGCCCGCCCGGTCAACTCGAATTTTTATACAATTCCTATGTGCGCGAAATAGAGGCGCCTAACGGAATGGCCGCTTAGTTACTCCTAGTACCGCCTGTTCGCGGGGCGGCAGGGCGACGTTTGCGTCGTGGAGCGCGGCCTCGAGAACGGGGATCGCTTCGGCCGACTTGCCGTTGCGGCATTTTTCTATGGCTTGGGTGATCCTGCTGCTCGTGACGGTAAAGCCCTGGAACTTGTCGCTGAGAGCCGAGCAATACCGATAGTCGGCGGCCGATTGCGCTGCCGCCGCCAACGGCAGGCTGAACGTCGCGCCCACAATCAAGCAAACATGGAATGCCTTCATGGCTTTCTCCTCTGCTCGGCGGCCTGGCGGATGACGAAGATGTCCGTCGCCCCAACAGGCAACCGATGCAACTTCTTACGCATTTTAAATGCGCTTAGCCGCAGTATTTATACTTTTCCTATATCACGTCAATGGGATGTAAATCTTACCTGAACCTTACACGCAAAAAAGCGGCGCCCGAGAGGGCGCCGTCGAGGGGGGGTGTAGGTTCTTATCGCTGGTCAGAAGCTACTGAATCACGATCTCGACGCGGCGGTCCTGCTGCTCGGGCACGCCGTCGGCCGTCGGAACCAGCGGCTGGGTCTTGCCTTTGCCGAGGCCCGTGATCGCCGTTGCCGGCACGCCGCCACGCGAGCCGACGTCGCGCTAGAAGTGCATGATGGCGTCCATGGCGAACATGAACATGTCGGCCTTTGTCCCGTTATTGAAGGCAGGGGCGCCATTGGAATACCAATAAGAGGCCTCCGGCCGGATCTCGAATTGCGGCGAGAAAAAGTGCTGCCAGCTGACCGTCGCCGCGTAATAGGTAGTAGGAACGCCGGTGCCGGTCCGCCAACCATTCGAGTCGATGTAGACCTCCGGGCGAAACGAAATGTTGTTCAATCGGTCCGGAGAGTAATTGAGATAAGTCAACACGCCGTACGCGTTCGCGGTGCAAGAGAGCGCATTTGGATCGTAGCAGAAAGCCATATTGGGCGGGTTGAACGTGACATATTGCGGGGAGAAGGGCGTGCCTCCGCCAGCAAAGATCGCCTGGGTGTTGGCATTCTGGTTATTGGGAACTCCGTTTTCTGAAATCCAATAGGCCTCGAAGGCGAGGTGCCAGTATTCGTTGAATTTGTGGTAGTAGGTAAAACCGTGCCACTGGATATTGTTATACCCCCAGGCTCCGTTGTTGATGCCGTCGAGGCACGGATAAATCGAATCGTTGCCGCTGTCGCTCGTCCAACGGATACAGAAGGTCAAGCTGGGTTGGTTTCCCGGATCCTTCAGCATCGTGCTGCCGGGGTACAGGGGATTCGGCATGGGGTTCGGGATGGTCACGCCGTTGTTCCATATCGGCGTTTCCGTGCCGTCGGTGATGCCCACCTGCACCATCCAGTTCTTTGTCACGGCCAGCGTGGCAAGGATGCCGGTATTGGTGTAGTTGTCCCAGGTGTAGGTCAGCGAATGCGTATAGGTGTAGTTGTTTGGTGCGAGCTGCGCTTCGATGTCGGGGACCGAAATGTAACGTCCGACCCGGATATTGAGGCCTTCGGCGACATACGGGATGTATAGGTCGCCATAGACCATGGGAAAATCATAGCCATAGACTTGGTTGTTCCCATTAAACTGGTAGCTGGCGAGGCCATAGGAGTTGGTGTAGCGGTAGTTCTCGCCATAAAGCGCTGACAGGCGAAAGCCCCAATCGATGTGATCCTTTTGCACCGTGTCGGGAAGCCGCTCGACATAAATGACGGCTTGGTCGAGCTGACCGGTGTTAGGGGTGTAAGCGTACCCGATAGGGGAGTTGCCGCCAGGCTGCGCCTGATTGGTGCTGAGGTTGAAGCCTCCATTGACCCAGCCGTAAATCTGGATGTGCGAATCCTGGAGCCATTTGCCGACTGCCGTATTCGCAATCGCCGCCATAAACGGGCTGTCGACCGAGTTGGGTCGGGTAGTCCCTATACTAGGCGTACCACCGTAGCCGAAGTCGGAAAAAGGATGCGGCGGTGTCCCAAGCGGCGATTTCGGCCAGACCGCGGCGTCGCGGGCCGACGACGGCGCATTCGGGTCGCTCGGCGGGCCCGCCTTGCCCCATTCAAGTTGGTAGTAGCGAAAGAAGCGCGTGAAGAAGCCCTCGCCGAGATAAGTGTCGAGACAACTGTAATCGAGGTACGGATCGCAGTTGCCGTTCTTCGCCGCCGCGTCCCGCGCCGCCTTGATCGCGGCCTCGCTAGCCTCGCAGTTGTAGTCGACGTACGGATTGCAGGCATCGCCGACCTTCGAACCATAGAAGAACGGAAGGAATATCTTTCCGTTCGTACTCGTCAATCGACCTTCTACTGGGACAAGTGTCTGTGCATGGCTCTCGAGGCCGAAGCCGATGACGAAAGCGGCAGAGATCAGCAGAACGCGAAAGAGTGCATGAAGCACGAAAGCACGGTTACTCATCTTGTTGCCCCCAAGAACGGCGAAAGCTCGCCGTAATGATTGCAACTAGCGCGCCAAAACGTTCGAATGCCATGCAGACCGAAATTGGTCGGCATAGGATTCGCATAAAATCGTGTGGCCGGGCGTCGCGTGTCGCGGGCGATTGACGGCCCGTTCGGCGCCTGACTTCAGAACCGCTGGGAAATGCCCATGTAGATCTGGTGCGCCGGTGCAGCCGGGACGAGGCCGATATTGATCCCCCCATCGAGCTGGAAGTTCGGCAGCGGGCTCCAGGCCAACGCGAAGTCGAGCGTGTAGAGATCGCGCACGTTGTGGTTCGACGACCAGTCGGCGTAGATCTCCGCGTATCCAGTCAGGCCTTGCACGATCTGCCGGTTGATATTGAGCAGCGCCGGGAACTCGCCATGGAAGCCGTTGTCGTTGGGGTTCTTCTTGTAGTCGAACTCACCCATCACAATGGATGTGAATCCCAGCGGCAATGACACGGCGAGCGGGGCGATGATGCCGCCCTCGACGTATTTGTTGCCGACACCCAGGGGCGCCGTCGGCCACTTGGCGTAAGGGATGAGCGCGAGCGCAGCTGGGCCGCCGTCGTTGCCGAAAATATTGACCTTGAGGCGCGTGAAGGTATCGCCGAAGCCTGCGACGCCGCTGACGGCGCCGCTGCTGCGGGTGAACGACTGCAGCGCGTTATAGGCAGAAAAGTTGACTTCGAAATCGACATTGTTCAGCACGCCGAGCTTGAAGGTCGGATTGAACAGCGTCCAATTGACGTTGGTCGTATCGAACGTGCTCGAAGGGTCGTACGTGTAAATGAAGATGTCGCCTTCATACTGGAGGTGGCCGCACGGCACCGTCCACGGCACGTTCGACTTCGTCGGACGGTCGGTTTGGAAGCCCCGCATCTGGTCTTTGGGTGTCGGCATGAAGAGTGAGCAACTGCTCTGTCCCTGCGCCAGGGCGGTCGAGACGCAGGACAACGTTGCGAACGCAGACAACGCTCCAAGAACCGACCAGCGCACTACTCCCTCTGCGTTCGCCCGAAGCCGATGAGCCGAAATCTGCGCAAGCATAGACGCGGAGTGAAGATTTATATGCGCTTCCTATATCACTATTGGGGGAGGGACCTCGACTTCCTACGACTGACGCGCCTTCTATGCAGCAAAGGAGGGCGTCATGTTCGATATGCTGTTGCTCGGCGCCGGCTTCGCGCTTTTCTGCCTGTTCATCGCATACGAGCGGCTCTGCCACCGGCTGTGAACGGCCCCTCGGCCGCGGCGTCATCGGTCCGGCGGCCTTTGGACATTTCGGGAGCTCTACAATGTTGGACGTCATTTTGATCGCCGCCGGCTGCGTCTGCTTTGCGTTGGCCATAGCCTACAGCTACGCCTGCGACCGGCTGTGAGGAGGGGCAGATGATCGAATACATCCTGGGCGGCGCCGTGACCTTCGGGCTTCTGATCTATCTCGTCTACGCGCTGCTGCGCCCCGAGCGCTTCTAGCGACTCGGCCAGGGGGAATCGATGACTGTCAACGGTTGGCTTCAGATTGCGCTCTTCAGCGTGATCATCGTCCTGCTGGTCAAGCCGCTCGGTGGCTATATGACCCGCGTATTTACCGGCGAACGCACTTTCCTGTCGCCGGTGCTCGGACCGCTCGAGCGTGCGTTCTACCGTCTGAGCGGCGTCAACGAGAGCGCCGAGCAGAACTGGGTGGCCTATGCCGTCGCGATGTTGATGTTCAGCCTGGCGGGCTTCATCAGTCTCTACGCATTGATGCGCTTCCAGGGCGTGCTGCCCTTCGATCCGGCCGGCCAGTCGGCGGTCGAGCAAGGCCTCGCCTTCAATACGGCGATGAGCTTCGACACCAATACCAACTGGCAGTCCTACACGCCCGAGACGACCATGAGCTATCTCGTGCAGATGGCGGGTCTTACGGTGCACAACTTCGTCTCTGCGGCGACCGGCATTGCCCTTGCAGTCGCGTTGATCCGCGGCTTCGCGCGCCGCTCGGCCAGGAGCATCGGCAACTTCTGGGTCGATCTCACCCGCTGCACGCTCTACATCCTGCTGCCGATCTCCATCGTCGTCGGGCTGTTCTTCATCTGGCAGGGCATGCCGCAGAATCTCGGCGCCTACACCGAGGCCACGACGCTCGAAGGCGCCAAGCAGGTGATCGCCCAGGGACCGGTCGCCTCGCAGGAAGTCATCAAGATGCTGGGCACCAACGGTGGCGGATTCTTCAACGCCAACTCGGCCCATCCGTTCGAGAATCCCAACGCCATCACCAACCTCGTGCAGATCGTGCTGATCTTCTCGATCGGCGCGGCGCTCACCAACGTGTTCGGCCGCATGGTTGGCGACCAGCGTCAGGGCTGGGCGGTGTTCTCCGTCATGGCTTTCCTGTTCCTGGCCGGCGTGCTCGTGGCCTATTGGGCCGAGGCCGCCGGCAACCCGGCTTATGTCAAGCTCGGCATCGACACGCAGCCTACTCTGATGCAGGCCGGCGGCAACATGGAGGGCAAGGAAGTCCGCTTCGGCATCGCCAACTCGGCGCTGTTCACGACGGTCACCACCGACGCCTCATGCGGCGCCGTCAACAACATGCACGACAGCCTGACGCCGCTCGCCGGGCTCATTCCGATGTTCAACATCCAGTTGGGCGAGATCATCTTTGGCGGCGTCGGCTCGGGCCTCTACGGCATGCTGCTGTTCGCCGTCATCTCGGTGTTTGTCGCAGGGCTCATGGTCGGCCGAACGCCGGAGTATCTCGGCAAGAAGATCGAGGCCAAGGAAGTGAAGATGGCGAGCCTCGCCATCCTGATCTTGCCGCTGTCGATCCTGGGCTTCACGGCCATCGCCACGGTGACGGCTGCGGGGCTGGCGGGTCCCGCCAACCAGGGACCGCACGGCTTCAGCGAGATCCTCTACGCCTACACGTCGGGCACGGGGAACAACGGCAGCGCCTTCGCCGGCCTCACCGCCAGCACGATGTTCTACAATGTCACCATCGGCTTCGCGATGTTCATCGGCCGCTTCCTGATGATCGTGCCAATGCTGGCGATCGCCGGCTCCCTCGCCGCCAAGAAGATCGTGCCCGCCTCGGCCGGGACCTTCCCGACCGACGGACCGCTGTTCGTCGGCCTGGTCGTCGGCGTGATCCTGATCGTGGGCGGTCTTATTTACTTTCCGGCCCTCGCGCTCGGCCCGATGGTCGAGCAAGTCGCGATGAATGCCGGAACACTCTTTTGAGCAGGGGCGCTGACATGACAATGGAACTCTCTGTTCAAGGCCGCCGGCGGACCTCCGCGGCCACCCTGACCGATCCGAAGATCCTCGGCCCGGCAATCATCGACGCCTTCAAGAAGCTCCATCCGCGCGAGATGGTGCGCAACCCCGTCGTGTTCACCGTCGCGGTCGTGGCGACACTGACGACGGTCATCTTCCTGAAAGACCTGGTACGCGGCCACGGCGGCTTGGGTTTCGCCTTTCAGATTAACCTCTGGCTGTGGTTCACGGTGGTGTTCGCGAACTTCGCCGAGGCGGTCGCCGAAGGTCGCGGCAAGGCACAGGCCGCGACTCTGCGCAAGGCGAGGACCGAAACCGTGGCCAAGCGGCTGGCCGAAGCCGCCAGGAGAGATTGGACCGAAGTGCCCGCGACCAAGCTCAAGAAGGGCGACATCGTACTGGTCGAAGCGGGCGATCTGATTCCGTCGGACGGCGACGTGATTGAGGGCGTCGCCTCCGTCAACGAGGCCGCCATCACCGGCGAATCCGCGCCGGTCATCCGCGAAAGCGGCGGCGATCGCTCCGCTGTGACAGGCGGCACGCAGGTCATTTCCGACTGGATCAAGGTGCGCATCACGGCCGAGCCCGGCTCGACCTTCCTCGATCGCATGATCGCCCTGGTCGAGGGCGCCGAGCGGCAGAAGACGCCGAACGAGATCGCCCTCAACATCCTGCTGGCCGGCATGACGATCATCTTCGTCTTCTCGGTCGCCACCATCCCGAGCTTCGCCGCCTACGCCGGCGGCCACATGACGGTGCTGGTGCTGGTAGCGCTGTTCGTCACCCTGATCCCGACCACGATCGGCGCACTCCTGTCAGCGATCGGCATCGCCGGCATGGACCGCCTGGTGCGCTTCAACGTGCTCGCCATGTCGGGTCGCGCCGTCGAGGCGGCGGGCGACGTCGACACCCTGCTGCTCGACAAGACCGGCACCATCACGCTCGGCAACCGCCAGGCCACCGAGTTTCTTCCGGTCTCCGGCGTCAGCGAGCGCGATCTCGCCGATTCCAGCCAGCTTGCCTCGCTGTCGGACGAGACGCCGGAGGGCCGTTCGATCGTGGTGCTGGCCAAGGAGAAGTACAACATCCGCGGCCGCGAGATGGCGCCGCTGCATGCCAAGTTCATTCCCTTCTCGGCCCACACCCGCATCAGCGGCATCGATTTCGACGGCGCTTCGATCCGCAAGGGCGCGGTCGACGCCGTCATTGCCGACGCCAAGGCCAAGAACGCCGCGCCCCAGGCGGTGCGCGACGTCGAGGCGATGGCCGAGAAGATCGCGCGGGCCGGCGGCACTCCGCTCGCCGTGTCGAAGGACGGCCGGCTGCTCGGCGTGATCAACCTCAAGGACATCGTCAAGGGCGGCATCCGCGACCGCTTCGCCACGCTGCGCCGCATGGGCATCCGCACGGTCATGATCACCGGCGACAATCCCCTGACCGCCGCGGCGATCGCCGCCGAATCCGGCGTCGACGATTTCCTGGCGCAGGCCACGCCGGAAGCCAAGCTGAAGCTGATCCGCGAAGAGCAGGCCCAGGGCAAGCTGGTGGCGATGTGCGGCGACGGCACCAACGACGCGCCGGCGCTCGCCCAGGCCGATGTCGGCGTCGCCATGAATACCGGCACCATGGCCGCGCGCGAGGCGGGCAACATGGTCGATCTGGACAGCGATCCGGCCAAGCTGATCGAGATCGTCGAGATCGGCAAGCAGCTGCTGATGACGCGCGGCGCGCTCACCACCTTCTCGATCGCCAACGACGTGGCGAAATACTTCGCCATCATCCCCGCGATGTTCGTCGCCTTCTATCCGCAGCTGCAGGCGCTGAACGTCATGCGCCTGCAGACGCCGCAGAGCGCCATCCTGTCGGCGATCATCTTCAACGCGCTGATCATCGTCGCCCTCATTCCGCTCGCCCTGCGCGGCGTGCAGTACCGCCCGGTGGGCGCGTCCGCGGTGCTGCTGCGCAACCTGTTCGTCTACGGCCTTGGCGGCGTGATCGTGCCCTTCATCGGCATCAAGCTGATCGACATGGTCATCACCGCCGTCGGCCTTGCCTGAGGACATTTCCATGTTGAAACAAGTCCGCCCTGCCATCGTGATGATCCTGCTGTTCACCGTCTTGACGGGGCTCGCCTATCCGCTGGCCATGACCGGCATTGCCCAAGTGGTCTTTCCCAGCCAGGCCAACGGCAGCCTGATCAAGAAGGACGGCAAGGTTATTGGCTCATACCTGATCGGCCAGAATTTCACCAAACCGGGCTATTTCCACGGCCGGCCTTCGGCAACTACCGACGTCGATCCGAAGGATCCCAACAAGACGATCCCCGCGCCTTACAACGCCGCCAACTCCGGCGGCAGCAACGCCGGTCCCACGTCGAAGGCGCTGGTCGAGCGCCTGGAAGGCGACGTGAAGACGCTCAAGGAGGAGAATCCCAACACACCGATTCCGGTCGATCTCGTCACGACCTCGGCGAGTGGCCTCGATCCCGAGATCACTCCGGCCGCCGCGTACTTCCAGGTGCCGCGCGTTGCGAAGGAACGCGGCCTGCCCGAGGACCGCGTGCGGGCGCTGGTCGAGAAGCACATCGAGGGGCGGTTCCTGGGCTTGATCGGCGAGCCGCGAGTTAATGTCCTGCGGCTCAACATGGCGCTCGATGCCTTGAAGTAGATGGACGCCCCGCGAGGGCGGTGACATTCTGCAACTTGATGGTCGGCGTCCCTGACGAAACCCGTCCTTCGCCCGATGCGCTTCTGAAGGCGGCGCAACGCGAAACGCGCGGCAAGTTCAAGATCTTCTTCGGCGCCGCCCCCGGCGTCGGCAAGACCTACGAAATGCTCATTGCCGCGCGCCGCCGCAAGGTCGAGGGCGTTGACGTCGCCGTGGGCGTGGCCGAGACCCACGGCCGCCCCGAAACCGAGGCACAGCTCGCCGGGCTCGAGGTCATCCCGCGTCGGAAGGTCGAATACAAAGGCCGCGTGCTCGAGGAGATGGACCTCGATGCAGTGCTGGCGCGGCGGCCGCGGCTGGTGCTGGTCGACGAGCTCGCGCACACCAATGCCCCGGGCAGCCGCCATCCCAAGCGCTATCTCGACGTCGAGGAGCTGCTGGCGGCCGGCATCGACGTCTACTCGACCATGAACGTCCAGCATGTCGAAAGCCTCAACGACATCGTCGCGCGCATCACGCGCATTCGCGTGCGCGAAACCGTTCCCGATTCGGTGGTCGACTCCGCCGACGAGGTCGAGCTGGTCGACATCACGCCAGCCGACCTGATCGCCCGCCTGGGCGAGGGCAAGGTCTATGTGCGCGAGCACGCCGAACGCGCGCTGCGCCATTACTTCTCGCCCGGCAACCTGACGGCGCTGCGCGAGCTGGCGCTCCGGCGCACTGCCGAGCGGGTCGACGAGCAGATGCTGAGCTACATGCGCGAGCATGCCATCACCGGCCCGTGGGGCGCCGGCGAGCGCGTGATCGTGTGTGTCGATCCGGGCCCCGATTCGGCCAACACCGTGCGCGCCGCCAAGCGCACGGCCGACAGTCTCGATGCCGAGCTGATCGCGCTCTATGTCGAGACCGAGCGGCATGCGCTCTTGAGCGAGCAGGAACTGACGCGAGTGGCCGAAGCGCTGCGACTGGCCGAGCAGCTGGGCGCCGAAGTGGTACGCGTGCCCGGCCGCGCCGTTGTCGAGGAAATCCTGGCCTTCGCCCGTTCGCGCAACGCTACGCGCGTCGTGGTGGGCAAGTCGCGGCGCTCGCGCTGGTTCGAATTGCGGCACGGCTCCGTGGTCGACCAGCTGGTGCGCAGCGGTTCCGGCCTCGCCGTCGAGGTGGCGCCTTCGGGCGACAAGCCCGAGCCGCCAAATCCGATCGACTGGCTGTTCGGCGCGCCGCGCACCATCGGCCCCTATTTCGAAGGTACCTTGACGACGGCGCTGGCCACGGCGGTGGGCGTGGTGATCGACACCTCCGTCCATCTCTCCAATATCTCCTTGGTCTATGTCGTGCCGGTCCTGGTCGCCGCGGCGCGTCATGGCCTGGTGCCCTCGCTGTGGGTCTGCTTCCTCTCGGTGCTAAGCTACAACTTCTTCTTCCTGCCGCCGATCTATCAGTTCACGATCGCCGACCCGGCCAACGTCGTCGCGCTGTTCTTCTTCACCTTCGTGGCCGTTGCGGCGAGCGCGCTTGGCACGCGCAGCCGCGCCCAGGCCGAGGCGGCGCGGCGCGAGGCGCGCACCACGGCCGAGCTCTTTGCCTTCAGCCGCAAGATCGCGGGCGTGGTCGAGCTCGACGATCTCCTGTGGATCGTCGTGACCCACCTCGCGCGCCTTTTGAACGCCGAAATCGCCATCCTGATGCCCGAGAAGAGCCCGAAGGAAGGAGGGTCGCTCACGCTGCGCGCCGCCTTCCCACCGGACAGCGAATTCACCGATGCCGATCTCGCGGCAGCCCGTTGGTCGTGGGATGCCGAGCGCCCGACCGGCAAAGGCACCGACACCCTGCCCGGTGGCCGCTGGCTGTTCGTGCCCATCCGCACCAGCCGCTCGGCCATCGGCATCGTCGGCGTGCTGACCAAGGCCGAGCTGCCCGAGCTCTCGTCGTCGCAGCGCCAGCTCCTGGAGGCGGTCGGCAATCAGACCGCGATTGCCATCGAGCGCGTCACGCTGGCGGCCGACATCGACCAGGCGAGACTGGGCGCCGAGCGCGAGCGCCTGCGGTCGGCCATGCTGACGTCGGTCTCACACGACCTGCGCACGCCACTGGCCTCCATCGTCGGTGCCCTGTCGAGCCTCAAGGGCCACGGCGAGCGCTACGACGCCGCGACGCGCGAGGAGCTTCTCAACACGGCGCTGAGCGAGTCCGGTCGTCTCGACCGCTTCGT
>JBPYDO010000357.1:0-13793 GCA_051985755.1 Reyranella sp.
CGAGGAATCCGTCCTGGACCTCCATTTTCGGACGACGGTGAGCTGCCTCCAACGCGTCGATAAGGATCGGGAACGTCAGGACCTTCCTGACTTCTGCCGCGTCTACCAAGCGCATAGCCCACCGAAAAGCATCGCTCACGCGTGGCGGAGTGGTACCGTGGATGCCAATGACCGCGACATTGTTCTGCTGTGGGTCATTTTCCACCGATCCAACTGCTTTTGCCAGCCGGTTCATGCCGCTCCGCCCGGAAAGCGGACGTCAGGCTAAGGCACAACAGGCAGAAGTCACGCGGGCGTTGAGGTTGGCCACAAAGCTGTGATTCAAACTTCCGAACTGGGGGCTTCGAATCCTGCGCTATGAACTTGCCTGCGCGCAAATTGCGCAGGACGCTCCGTGAAACTTCGAGGTTCCCCGAGCGGTTGCTTCATTGACAGCGTGAAGCATCAGGGGCCGTCGTGTTTCATCACTTCAACTACTATGCGCTCTTCATACTTGGCGCATTCGGGGCGTTCGGGATCGGGCTGGCAATCGCCACTATCCAGTACCGCAACTGGGTGAGGCACAACCAACCGCCGCGGTAATCCCGGTTCCGGACGGACTGGCCACGAACGGACTGGGCAGCGTGCGCGTGCTAGCTTTGCCGGGCAAAGAGGCGCGCATCCATGAAAAAGGTCCTCATCATCGGCATCGGCTGCGGCGATCCCGAGCACGTCACCATGCAGGCGGTCAAGGCCCTGAACACCGTCGACGTGATCTTCGTGCTCGAAAAGGGTCCGGCCAAGGAGAAGCTCACGGCGCTGCGCAAGGAGATCTGCCGACGCTACGTCAAGGACCGCCCGATACGCATCGTCGAAGCACCGAGTCCGCCGCGTGACACGGCACCCGCCGACTACGGCGCCTGTGTCGACGAGCTCAATCGCGACAAGCAGGCGGTATTCGAGCGGCTGATCGCAAGCGAGATGACCGGCGGAGAAACGGCCGCGATACTGGCGTGGGGCGACCCCTCCCTTTACGACAGCACCATCCGCAACATCGAAGCCGTGGCCGAGCGCATGAAGGACCTCGAATACGAGGTCATTCCCGGTGTCAGCAGCATCTCGGTATTGGCGGCGCGGCATCGTATTGCGCTCAATCGCATTGGCTGCCCGATCGAGATCACGACGGGACGCCGACTGCGCGAGGGACTGCCGTCAAACGACGTGGTGGTAATGCTGGACGGAGAAGACGCCTATCAGCGCTTCGCCGATCTCGACATCGAGATCTATTGGGGCGCTTACCTCGGCACGGCTGACGAGATACTGATAGCGGGCAAGCTCAAGGACGTGTTGCCCGAGATCAAGCACCGCCGCGCTGAGGCGCGCCGTGCCAACGGCTGGATCATGGATACCTACTTGATGCGCCGCACGCCGTAGGCCGAAGGATATCGTGCAGGCTCGCCATGAATTGGCTTCCTGGCGACCAGAAAGGCAGGCAACCTGCCGGCTGAATGCGCGTTGGCTAGGACCAACGACCAAGAAAGGATCGCCCATGCGCAGCATTCTGGGTGCAGGCGTGCTTGCCCTTGCCCTCTCGGGCGCGTTTGCCACGCTCTCCCTCGCTCAATCGGTCAGCTTCAACGTCGGCGACGTGCACATCGGCTACAGCGACGGCTACTGGGATCGCAGCCATGTCTGGCACAAGTGGGATCGCGATGCCGACCGCGACACCTATCGCCGGTCCAAGGAGGCCGAGTATCACGAGTGGAAGCACGATCGCGACAAGGACATGGGTTGGCACGAGCGCCACTAAGCTCGCCTCTGGCCCAACGTAGAGCCGCGCCCCAATGGGGCGCGGCTTGTCGTTTCACGAGTCGGGGCCTAGACGACCTTGATTACCGGTGCGCCTGACTCGATCCGTCCAATGACGGCCGCGGCGGCGCAGCCTGCGTCGCGCATTGTCTTCAGCACGGCGTCGGCGCGGTCGGCCGCGCAGGCGATCAGCAGTCCGCCCGAGGTCTGCGGATCGGCCAGCAGATGGCGCTTCCATTCCGGCATGCCGGCCGGCAGCACGACGTCCTGGCCGTAGCTTGCCCAGTTGCGATGCGAGGCACCGGTCACGTGACCCTGTTGGGTAAGGGCGGCCGCGTGTTTCAGCAGAGGCACGTCGTCGGCCTTGATGGTGATCGTGTTCTTGGAACCGCGCGCCATTTCCAGGGCGTGACCCAGCACGCCAAAGCCTGTGACGTCGGTGATGGCGTGCACGTCGCTGTCCTGCGCGAGCTCGCTGCCGACCTTGTTGAGCATGGTCGTGGTGGCAATCATCTCATCGTAGGCCGCCGGCAGGAGCGCACCCTTCTTGATGGCGGCGGAATAGATGCCGACTCCCACCGCCTTACTGAGGACCAGCGCGTCGCCGACCTTGGCACCGGAATTGCGCCGCACCTGGTCGGGTCGGCAGATGCCGATGACGGCCAGCCCATAGACCGGCTCGGGGCAGTCGATCGAGTGGCCGCCGGCCACTGGTATGCCGGCCGAGGCACAGACCTCGGCGCCACCCTTCAGAATCTCGCGCACGCTCTCGACGGCGATCTTGCCCAGCGGCATGCCGAGGATGGCGAGCGCCATCACCGGCTTGCCGCCCATGGCGTAGACGTCGGAGATGGCGTTCGTCGCGGCGATGCGGCCGAAGTCGCGCGGATCGTCGACCATCGGCATGAAGAAGTCGGTGGTGGCAATGATGCAGGTGTTGTCGTCGACCTGCCACACCGCGGCGTCGTCCGACGTCTCGGTGCCGACCAGCAGCTGCTTGAAGGGCGCGGCCATTGGCTGGTCGGCCAGCAGCTCCTGCAGCACCGAGGGGGCAAGCTTGCAGCCGCAGCCACCGCCATGGGCGAGGCTGGTGAGGGGGACTTTGGCGAGATTGATCGTGTCAGGCATGCCGGGAGGTTACCTTGTGTTTCCTTCCCGCCGCTAGGGGGGAGAAGAACTCACTCGAGGTAAGGCCTTTTAGTCGTAGAACTGAGGCGAGTGCTTGAGGCTTTCGAAGGTCGGAAGGTCGTGATTGATCCAGAGCGCGGCCTTCTTGTCGGCGACGATCTTGACCAGGCGGGCGTGCGAGGCATGCGTCTGTTCCGCGCTGGTATTGAAGCCCGGCACGCGGTCGTTGTCCCAGTTTGACTTGAAGTGCGCGGCGTCGCCGGTCAGCAGGACCCATCCGGTCTTGCCGAGATGCACCAGCAGCGACTGATGTCCCGGGGTATGGCCAGGAGTCGACAGGAGGGTCGCGCTGCCATCGCCGAAGACGTCCAGGTCGCCCGATAGCAACTTCATCGGGCGGTCCTTCTTGAAGGGCGGCTTCTTGCCTTCGGCGAACGCCCAGTCGACTTCGGCTTTCTGGATGAGGAGCATCGAGGTCGGGAACATGTCGACATTGCCGACATGATCGCCGTGCGTGTGCGAGACCGCGACGTAGGTGACGTCGGCGGGCTTGACGTTAAGCTCGGCAAGCTGGGCGCCCAGTTTCTTCGCCCGGGTGGCGTGGCCGACTGGCGTTGCGACCGGGTGATCGGCCACCACGTCGGGAAAGCCGGTGTCCCACAGCAGCCATTGCGCCCCATGCTTGATCAGGGTGCAGGCGTCGGACAGCTCGATCGGCTTGCCGACGTCGACGCCAGGCGACCAGCGCGACTGGTCCTTCGCAGAAATGTGGCCGCAATCCATGACATAGAGGCGATCCGCCGTCTGCGCTGCGGCGCCTGCCGCCCAGCTCGCCGCGATCGCCAGGCCGAGCAGTGACTTCATGAGCATGCAAGCCTCCAGGCTTTTGTCGACCGCCAAGGTAACCTGGAGGCCAACCGGACCGCGCTCACTTTTGCGGGACTGCCGGATCCTCAGGGACGGGCTGGCTGTCCAGCCACCGGCGTGCCGCGTGCAGCTCGCGGAAGATGGCGAGTGGCCGGCTCACCTTCGCGGCTTCGGCGAACACCTTGGCCTGCGTGTAGCTTTCGTCCGAAGCGGCGACGATCGCCACCGGTCCAATCTGACCGTGTTGGGCGTAGTAGACGACGCGCTGTCCGAGCGCCTTCACGTTCTCTTCGCTGAGCGCCATCGGCGTATGCGTGATTTCGAAGATCTTGCGATAGGACATGGCGCCTTCCGCAGTGACGCCGGCGAAATACTGCTCTATGTCCTGCACGCTCACACGATCCTTGGTGACGGCGACAACCAAGCGCGCCGAGTGCGATATCGTCCAGTGGACAGGCATGCCAGTGATGCTACTGGTTCGCCGCCCCGTCCGTCATCTGACCTGCCACCAACCCCTTGGACACCATCTTGTCGGCCTGGCAACGCTGCTCGCCCAGTGCCGTCAACTTGATGCGCCCCTCGCGCTCCTCGACCAGTGCGAGGCGCTTCAACCGCAGCAGCGACGTCGTGCGCAGATGCTTGGCCTTGGATATGCCATTAGCGACCCGACGCAATGCCGTCTGCTCGTTGGGGCTGAGTGGCGCCAGCAACCCTCGCTCCATCAGCGGGCTCCTCTCTCGTACCGCATCAAAGCGCGGCCGCTGCCGGCGCACAACTGCGGCAATGTGAATAGATGAAGGCGACGCCCGTCGCTGTGGTCGGCGCTCGCGCGTGCAGCAAGCGCCCGGGGCTGGCGGCCGTGAACAGGCGACTGTAAAATTTACCCCATGGAACTCGGCGTTTTGGAGCCGCGGTGAACGTCGCCGTCCCCGTCGTGATGGTCGTATTCACGAGTTTGGGCAGTTGGTGGGGCTGGCGGTCGGCAAGCGTCGCCCTGTGGACAGGCACCGGGCCCAAGTGGCGTCGCCGCGAAGGTGTCGGGCGGCGCCAGCACCACCGTCGCGTCAGGATGCGGCGGCAGCTCTGGCGCCTCAGCGTCACCGGCTTCTGGGGTGGCATTGGCGCCGCCGTCGGCTGGCTCATGTTGACTTACGGTCCGCTTAACATCCGCTGACAGATGGCGTTCATGACGTGGCTGCGAATATTGCCGCGGGCCTGCAAGAACGCCCGCTAATACTCGCTAAGTCTCGCTAAAAGCGCCTCACAAAGATTTGCATTGCTCGCCTGCATCTGTAACGTCGCGTCGGGTTCTTGGGGATTTGTGGGGTCGTGGGGGCCAAGCGTCGATGAACTTGGGCCTGGCAGTGATCATGCTGCTGTTTGGCAGTGTTGCCGGCTGGATCGGTTGGCGTAGCGCGACCAAGCCGATATACCGCCGCTCGCTCATCCAGCCCGACCCTCCTCCGGGCATGACCCGCCGCGAATACGACCGCCGGATCCGCCGCGGCCGCAAGATCAGGCGCGTATTCGTGACCTTGTTATACGCCGTCATCGGCGCCATCGGCGGCGTCGTGTTCCTGATGGTGCTCGATCGCCACTGAAGCGCGCCAACGCGGTCGAGGGGCGCGTGCCGAAGAAGCGCCCGCCGTCAGATTTGGCCCGTTGAGGTCCTCGCGGGCAGCGAGAGCGATGCATGAGGAAGCGCCGGAACGGCGGCAGGCAGGTGCAAGGTCGTCGGCACGTCACGCGCGGCCGGCGGCGACACCGCGAGCGAGTCGTCTTCGGCCTGATGACCACGCGCCGCCATCCACTCGAACATTCCGACAGTGGTCTGCACGGCGAGCAGTGAGCCCGCGATCATGAACGCGGCGATGATCAGGTGGCGCATGACGGCTTGCTTTCGGCTCTCGCAAGTGTAGCGACGCGCCAAAGCTTTCGTACAATAACTATGTATTTTTGGTAACCGAGGCCGGAAGCCGGAGGACGGCCCGTGGACCTCGGGCGGGGGTTATGCGAGCGCCGTTTCGCTGGCCGGATCGCCGGCGATGCGGCTGTGCCACATGACGCGCGGCTGCGTCATATCCCAGGGCGTGGCCTGATGCAGCAGGCAGCGATTGTCCCACACCACGGCGTCGCCCGGCGTCCAGACGTGATGGTAAATGCGCGGCGGCTGGCAGGCGGATGCGACCAGCTCTTCGAGAAAGCGCTCGGACTCGGCCTTCTCCATGCCGGGGATATTGTGGGCGTGGCGGCCGATCAGCAGCGACTTGCGGCCGGTCTCGGGATGCGTCTTGACCAGGGGTCTCAGCGGCACCGGCCCGTCGTGGAAGCCGTAGCCGGAATACTGGCCGTCGGCCCTTTCCTGGCGTGTATCGTGGCCGAGCTTGCTCTGGCTGTAGTGCAGCGAGTGATAGGCGCTGAGCCCTTCGACCTTGGCGCGCGTCTTTTCGTCGAGGGCGTCGTAGGCCGCGCGCATGTCGGCCCAGCCGGTGCGGCCGCCGGTCGAAGGCACGATCTCGGCCGAGAACACCGCGCCTTTGGCCTGCACGGGCATATAGGTGGAGTCGCAATGCCAGCCCATGTTGCCCTTCAGCACCTTCATCATGTCGTCGTTGTCTTTTTCGAGGCGCAAGGTGCCGTCGGCCTTGACGTTGCTGATCGCCGCCATCTCGAACTCGAGCGATCCGAAGCGCTTAGCGAAGGCGATCTGTTCGTCACGTTTGAGGTGCTGGCCGGGAAAGATCAGCAGGGCGTAGTGCAGCCACGTGCCGTAGAGCTCGCGCCAGGTCGCATCATCGAGGTCGACGATGCGAAAGCCGGTGACGACGGCGCCGAAGGTGGCATCGATGGGCTCGACCTTGAGCGTGCTTGCCATGAGGGCCTCCTGCGGCGTCGGCCTAGTAGCGCTGCGGGCTCGACCCCAAACCCGTGCTCGGGCCCGGCACACCGTTGGGATTGTTGGGATCGGAGCTCATGATGCTGGTGGCGCGGGGCGGGCGCGTGATACGCGCCTTCTCGGCCTTGTCGACATTGATGTCGGCCATGGGGTCGCTGACGCTGCCCTGGCCCTGGGGTGTTTGCTTCTGGTCCTGGCAAGCCGTGAGACCCGCCAGCGAGACGGCGGCAAGCGCCACCGCTCCCAGGCACGAAATCATCGCTCTGGAGTTTGTCATGTTGCGCTTCCTTGCCTGGCCAAGCTTCCCACGCTGGATCGCGGAAGAAAAGGGCGAGCTCCGGCCGCGCAAGCCTTCCGCCAAGCGCTGCTCCAGCGGGCCAAGGCGATCATCCGGTCGTCGGCCTTGGCGGTGGCGGATCAGGCGGCGTGTTGGGGCCGTTGTAGTTCGAAATACCTGGGCCGCGCGGCAGCGTGGTCGAACTCGCGGCGCTTGCGTCGGCGCCGCCGGGACTGGTCGCGCTGTTGCCGAAGCCGGCGTAGGGCGCCATGCCGAGATCTGCGGTGTTCCGTTCGCTGACCGGCGCGGGGTAGCCGCGAATCATGCCGCATCCCGCCACGCCGAGGAGCAGCGCGATCCCGGCGATCAGCCCAAAGGGAGCGAAAGCGAGAGGCGTCCTCATGGTCGGCTCCATCGATCGTTGCAATGTACCGGTGCGCGAGTGGGCCGAAGTACTCACTCGCCTCCATTCAACAAGGCGGTCGCGTCCCAGGTTGCGTCATGCGGCGACGTCGAGCGGCGCCAATGCGGCGCGAAGACGGCAGTAGTGAGACGTGGCCTCGAGAAAGGCGCGCCAGGCCAGCCGCCGGCGGGTGAGCGTGGCGCGCAGGTCGCTTTCGCAATCCTGGCTCCGCTGCCGCCAGCAGGCGCGGTAGGCGGCGCTTTGCGCGTCGTCCGCTGCAGCGCTGCGCTGGTCCGGCAGGCGCGCCAGCAGGGCCCGGACGCGGGCATTCGCAACATCGAGATGCAGGTGCGCATTCACAAGTCGGGCGGCTTCCCGCTCGTGTGGCAGCCGCCAAGCCTCGGCGGGATGGGGGCCGCCACACCGGCCATCGTCGATCCCGGCCGCCGGATCGAGGCGGCGCCAGCGCGCGGTGGCCCATTCCAGTTCGGCGCGGCAGGTCTCGACCAGCCACCAGCGCGATCCTTCGATTGGCGGCGGACCCCGCCAATCGATGCCGGCAATGCGGCGGGCCAGATAATCGGCGGGGGCAGCCGGACGCAATGCGAGCATGCGCTGATATTGCGGTATTCGCAATAGTGAGTCAATCGCAATCTCGCGGCGATGCTCGCGCCGACGTCACGAGGGCGGGACAAAAGGGCGGGCGATCAGCCCGTGCCGCTGTCGAGGCCGTGCGCCGGCGACGGCGCGCCATTGGCATCGGCTGGGCTCTGCCTGATTGAGCCGGGCGATGCCGCCAGCGCGCTCGCGTAACTCGGACGGCCATGGCCCGGCGTGTAGCCTGGGTTGTTGATGCCCGGCTCATAGTCGTTGCCAAGTCCGCTGCAGCTCGCGGTGCCTGCAATCGCAAGGCCGAGGATCGCGCAGATCCGTAGAGCCTTGGGCGTCGTCATGGCTTGCTCCTGGTTTCGCAACCCTTCGTTGGGATTCAACGCGGGACAGATGGCTCCAGTACGTGGGCAGCCAAGGCATTATTGGGGCGCGACGGTGGCGGAAGGACCACACTTCATACGCCATGCAGCTCGCTTGCTGCTCGCGAGATGTGTCCGTCCGAAACATGGCGACTGTGTTTGAAACACTGCGACTGTGCACAGAGAGACGATGTTGCTTGAAACCACGCACCGAGTATTTGAGGGTTTCGCCCTGGGCGCAGGGAAGCGATGCCACAGAGATTGCGGGAAAGAGCGCGCGCAAAGCGAGAAATGGCACAGCGAGTCCGGCGAATCGCCGAAACTCTGGCGCGGGACGACGACCGCGCACGCATTGTGCGGCAGGCCGAAGCGCTAGAGAACGAAGCGGCTGTCCTGGAAGGCCAAGCGGAAGACCTGATCCGCGAGCAGCGCGCGTCGCGTCGTTAGCAGCGACGCGCGATCACTCAGAGCGCCAGACACGAGACTGAATCCCAGCGCAAAAGGCTGCGCTCCACAGCTTTGTTCCTCTCCCCCTCGCGCGGGAGAGGAACTAAAGTAGTGGCCACAAGGCGGCACAAAAGCCGCGGAAGTTCAGGGAGGACTCCGATGACGCCAAGCCTGCGCGTGCTTGGTTGCGTGGTCGCGTTGTTGGCCGCCCCCGCTCTGCCGGCGTCAGCGCAGAAGAGCGGCGGCACGCTTACGGTCGGCGCGGAACTCGACCTATCAGGTTTCGATCCTCTGAAGGTCGGCGTGTTCAGCACGGCGGATTCCATCGCAGCCGACTTGCTCTTCGACACGCTTACCCGGCGGGACGAGGAGGGCAACCTGCAGCCCAGGCTGGCACTCTCGTGGTCGCACTCCGACGACTTCAAGACCTGGACCTTCAATCTGCGGCCCGGCGTGAAATTCCACGACGGCACTCCCTACAACGCGCAAGCGGCGGCGGCGAACTACGCCCGCATGAAGGATCCCGCCAACCATTGCGCCTGTGCCTTCTATATCTCCGGCATCGATCATGTGGAGGCAACGGACGATCTAACCCTCGTCTTCCATCTCGTCTATCCGGCCGTGAATGTGCCGTTGGCCCTGTCGATCCCCGCCTCCGTCAACGTCGTACAGTCGCCGACCGCGATGCAGACGCTGGGCGCAGACTACAATCGTCATCCCGTCGGCACCGGGCCGTTCGTGCTCAAGTCCTGGACGGCGGGCGACCGGCTGGTGCTGGAGCGCAACCCCGACTACTGGGACAAGGGTCACCCATATCTGGACCGCGTTGTGTTGAAGCCCTTGCCAGATGCGCAGACGCGTTTTGCCAGCCTGCTCTCGGGCGAGACCGACGTGGTGTGGGCCGACGAGTACGAAGCCGACCATATCGCCCGCGCGCGCAAGGATCCGTCGCTCAGCGTGCTGAGCTACTCCGGCGCCGGCGCCTCGGTCGCCGCCTTCAACACCAAGCTGGCGCCCTTCGACGACGTGCGCGTGCGCCGCGCGCTGGTCATGGCGCTCGACCGCAAGAAGATGTCGCAGGCCCTGACCGACGGGTTGTCGCGGCCCGCGAGCAATCCCTATGGCGATGGCTCATGGGTCAAGTGCAAGGACGACGGGGCCCTGCCGACCGACCCCGACAAGGCGCGCGCACTCATCAAAGAATACGGCAAGCCTGTCGAGTTCAAGATGCTGTTCACCGCTACCCCGCGCGGCCGCGCCGGTGGCCAGGTGCTGCAGCAAATGTGGAAGGAGGTCGGCGCCAAAATGGAGATCGAGCAGATCGACCAGGCGACCTTCCCGCCGCGCGCCTTCCGCCGCCAGTTCCAGCTGATACCCTGGCGCATCGCCGACAGCCCTGATCCCGGGCCGGTGATGTACGCCAACTTCCATTCCGGCAGCCCGGTGGCGCTTGCCAACTGGGAGTCTCCCGAGCTCGATCGGCTGCTCGAGCACCAGCGCTCGACGACCGACCAGGCTGAGCGCGCCGAGGACTTCTGCGCCATCGCTCGCCTCGTCAACAAGGAAGCGATCTGGTTCTGGACTTTCCAGAACACCTACTACGCCATCACCAAGGCGCGCGTGAAAGGTATCCCCAAGATGTTCGGCGGCATCATCAACGTGGCCGATGCCTGGCTTGAATGATCGCGGGCCGCGAGTGACATCGTCACTCGATCAATTCAATTGATACATCAATTGAGTCGTCTGATTGCTCCGACACGGCCATGTTTGTCATCGCCGAGGTACGGCCGAGTTTTTATTCGCAGTCATTCATTTCAGCTCGGAGATACTCATATGCTTTCCATCTTTCGCCGTCTGATGAGCAACGACCATGGTGCCACCGCGATCGAATACACGCTGATCGCCTCGCTGATCTCCGTCGCGGCCATCGTCGCGATGAAATCGGTCGGTGGTAAGGTCAGCAACGTGATGAGCAACGTCGCCAACGCGATGAACTAGATCGCCTGGGCGATCCGGGGTCGATGACGACGAGCGGGCGGTCCGGCGACGGGCCGCCCGCTTCTCGTTTGAGGACGGCGCCTTCGCCGGCGCTGCCAGTGACATCTTCACAGCGCAAATTCAATTGATACACCATTTGGTTCGTACGTCTTCGTCAACCGGTTCATGCTCAAGGAAGCCCAAGCCGGCTGCGTTATTTCCGCGATCCAATTTCCATCGGAGAGATTCCCATGCTGTCCATTTTCCGCCGTCTGATGAAGAACGAGCAGGGCGCCACCGCCATCGAGTACACGCTGATCGCCTCGCTGATCTCGGTCGCCGCCATCGCTGCGATGACCACGGTCGGCGGCAAGGTCAGCAACGTGCTGAGCAACGTCGCCAACGCGATGAACTGAGTTCTGGGGCTCGTGCGTACGGGGCGGGCGGCCGACGGGCCGCCCGTTTTCTTTTCGCCGTCACTTCCTGGTGGTCACCTGCCTGATGTCGATCTGGCAATCCCAGACAGGTTCATCAAGCCGTCGCCGCGCGTGAGCCAGCAGGCGCCCGATGACGATCGTCAGATCGCCTTGCTTGGGGTTCGAAACCACCTCGCTGGCGATGACCTTGCGGCCCTTCCTGAGTGTGAGCTTGATGTCCATGCGGCCCGGCCGATCGGCGCCAGCATGTCCGAGCTTTGTTAACGAATTGCGATGGTCCCGCCTGAGCTGGTGCCGCCGGAGCCGGCGGGCCTACTTGCAGCGAAAGACGGTGCGGTAATTCACGCCGGAAAGCGTCGCGATGATCTCCTCGTAAGGCCGCCCCCTGCAGGTCTGCGGGATCATTCGTCTGGCTACTTCTTCGGCGCGGCCGCGCTCGCGCTCCGGGTCGGGTTCGTACACCATGGTCGCCCGCACGATGAGCATGCGATATTCGTCCGGGTTGCCGGTCGGCGCGACACGCACCTCGAACTTCCGCGCGTCGACCGTCACCAGCTGCACGCTGGAACCTTGGAGCGATCCCTTCTCGTAGCAGCCGGCAAGCGTCAGCCCCGGCACGGTCAGGGCCAGAAGCATGGTCCAGGTGGCGATGCGATTGGTCATCCGTAGCGCTTCTCCGTGATCACCAGCGCCCTGGTCCATCTTTTCTTGGACAGGTCGAAATCGCGCGGTGGGTTGAACTGGCGGACCCGCCAGTGGTCGGCCGACTGGCGCAACAGCCGCTTGACCAGCGCCAGCATGGTACCGTTGCCGTCCTCATGCAGAAAGACGCAGTCGGCGCCCGCCCGCACCGGCACAACCGGATTCACCACCACCTGGTCCCCGTGCTCGATCGCCGGGCTCATCGAGGTTCCGATGACGTAGAAAGCGAACGGGTTCTTCACGCCCTGCATGCGCTCGGAGCGCCTGATGTAGTCGATGGGATCGTTGACCAGGACCATCGCGCCGTCCTGGCCCGCCTCGGCGCTGGCCCACACCGGCACGTCCGGGCGGCCGCCATTGTCGCTGACGCGCTGCATGGGTTGGCTGCGCACGGGCGCGGCGGTCTGCGCCACCGAAGCCGCCACAGCCGCTTCGACGGAGGCCAGAGGATCGCCGTCGGGCGGCGAAGCCTGCAGGTATTTCAGGATCAGCGGCACCTCGGCGAGCTTGATCTGCCGCTCGCCCTTTAGCAGGCGATTGACGGCGGCCGCGTCGCGGCCCAGCGCGCGCGCCAGCCCCGCCTGGCTGTAGCCAGGGCGCTGGAGTTGGTCGGCGAGCCACTTCAGGTCCATCCACATCACTGTCACCGCAATGCGCCTTGCGCAATATTTCTAATATCGCAAGCTTTGTCTTGCAGTAGGTTGCGCTTTACGCAATACTGCGATCATGCCCTCGCGAACTCCTGCGGCGGTCCGCCCCTCGACCGCCTCTTCGGGCAGGAGCGGGCCGGCGGCATTCAATTCCCGCCGCCGGCCCAACCGAGGCTTCTGCTGCCCAGCGCAGCCTTGGCCCGACCCCGCCTCGCCGAACGAGCGCGCGCTCTACGGCGATCTTCTCGAAGTGGTGCGCTTCCTGCGCCGGCGGGGCTTCGGCGTGCATCGCGAGGCCGATCGCGGCGGCCGGCGGCAATTCCGCGTCGGCAATCGCCTGGTGTCGTCGACCGGCCTCAAATCCATCGCCGCGCGCGAGCGGCGTCTTCTGTCGGGCAGCTGAAAGGACAACAAGCGATGGCGCGAATTCGCACGATCAAGCCTCAATTCTTCACGTCGGAGCGGCGCGAGAAGGCGAGGGCGTCGTGAATGGCCAGGACCAATCGGCCGATTATCGGCGCGGCCGCCGGCAATCTCCTGCGACTGATCGCCTTGCATCAGGACAAGCCCTGCCCGGCGGCGGGCGAGATCCTGGATTGGACGGGCGTGCCGCGCCGCCGGCTCGCGGCGTTTCTCGCCGACCTCGTGGCGCGCGGCGTGATCGAGATCGAGACCAAGGGCCGCCGGCCGCCCTTGCGAAGGCGGATGCGGGCGACCGGCATGCCGTGGACGGATTGGACGCGGCGCGGCCTGCCGGCGTCGTCGAGGTCACGCGGCAGAAGGTGATCACCGATCTCGAAGTGACGCGTCTTGCGGCGTTGAAGGCCGAGGCCTTCAGCAACGCCATACGCTGCAGCGAGCTGCAGGGCCGCCATATCGGCATGTGGCGCAACGAGCTGCCGTCCGACGGTCGCACGCTCGAAGAGATGATCGCGGGCGTGAAGCGCGTGCATGACTGAGCGCCATGGTCGATGTTTCGAATGAAAACATCACTCGCTGGCGCAAATCGCCGGCGCTGTTCGTGCGCGAGGTGCTGGGCGTCACGCCCGATCCCTGGCAGCTCGACGTGCTCGACGCCTTTCCGCACCACCGGCGGCTTGCCATGAAGGCCTGCAAGGGGCCGGGCAAGACCGCGGTCGAGGCGTGGCTCGCCTGGAACTTCCTGCTGACGCGGACCAATCCCAAGGTTGCCGCCACCGCCATCACCGGCGACAACCTCGCCGACAATCTGTGGGCCGAGATGGCGAAGT
>JBPYDO010000358.1:0-6574 GCA_051985755.1 Reyranella sp.
CCGAAGGGCCGTTCCTCGAGGTCGAGCACGGAATCCCCGAGAACGTGCGCCAGGGCCTCGAGGCGCTGGGTCACAAGCTGGTGCGCATGCCGACCGTGGCGGGCGGTATGAACGCCATCGCGTTCCACGACGATGGCAGCCTGAGCGGCGCCGCCTGCTGGCGGGCCGACGGCACGGCCATGGCGCTGGGCGGCGGCTTGGCGCGGTCCGGCGTGAGGTTCGTGCTACCGGGCTAGCGAGGCGTAAATGTCGCCGGAGTTTGCTTCGTGCGGCAATGCCGCGAGCCAGTCGGCCATCGCCCGTGCATCGCGCCACGCACCCAGCGTCTGCGATTCGCCGAGCGCCGCGTTGAACTCGGTGTAGCCCAACGCTGCACAGCGCTCGAGGCAGACGAGCGCCACGGCGCGCTGGATGGTCGTGAATTCGAAGGAGAGGGCCGGCACGGGATGCGACAGGCCGGCAAGCGCTTCGGCTTCGTACCCTTCGACGTCGAGCTTGATGAACCGCGGCCGGCCGTGGGTGGCGATCAGCTCATCGAGCGTCGCGACGTCGACCGGCAGCGTGTGCGGCCAGGACTCGCCCTGCCAGCCGGCGGCGCCGCGGCTCGCCGCGATGAAGTCGTCGGACAGGGTCGAGACCGTGGGATTGCCGGGATTGATCTTCATCTCGGCGGTCCCGGGCGCACGGCCGACGGCGGCGGCGATGAGGGCCACCTGCGGATCGCGGCCATACAGCAGGCGCAAGGTCCGATGCAGGGCGGGTTGCGGTTCGACCGCGACGACCTGTGCGCCGAGGCGCCGGAACGCCGCGATCCGGTCGCCGACATGGGCGCCGACGTCGAACACCAGGTCGCCGGCCGCCACGAACTCGGCATAGAGCCGGTCCATCGCCCGCATCCGCGCCGGACGGCCGTAGTAGATGCCGAGCGAGCGGACGACGCCCAGGGCGGTGCGCAACATGGCTCAGTCGGCCGCCGCGAGCGCGGCGCGTCGGTTGAGCGCGGCCGGCGGTTCGGTCTCTTCAGGCAAGCGGCCGATGCCCAGGCGTTGCAGCAGGCGGCCGACGCTCGGCCACGAGGTGACGACGCAGAGCGGCACCGCGAGCGCGGGCCCGCCGGCCACGAGCACGAACACATAAGGCAGCGCCGCCGGATGCGAGAGGGCGATCGCCGCGAGGCCCGCGATGCCGAGCAGCATCTGCGGCCACAGCCTGGCAAGTGCCGCCGACCAGCCGATCGAGTGATCGTCGCGCAGCTGCACACCCCAGCCGATGACGCGGCCCAGCAGCAGTCCGAGGAAGCAGGTCGTGTGGCAGAGCCACATGATGGGCGAGAGCAACAGCCAGAACGCCGTCTCGACCATCACGCTGGCGGCAAGCCGCGGGGCGCCGCCGAAGCCGCGCCGCAGGTTGGGGCGGCCGAGCACGTCGATCACGGTCGCAATCTTGGGCGCGAACCACATCGTGAGCACCAGCGCGAGCCATGCCGCGCCATAGTCGGCATCGATGACGCTGGCCGTGCTCGCGTGCGTGACCAGCATCGCCGTGCTGAGCAGCCACAGGCCGATCCAGGCCGGCGAGCCGGTGAACATCAGCATCGCGAACAGGAGCTGGATGCGGCTCACGAACTTGAGGCCCGGCAGGCCGAGGAAGAACACGTACTGCAGGGTGCCCTGCAGCCAGCGCTGGTCGCGGCGCAGGAACTCGATCAGGGTCGGCGGGTTCTCCTCCCAGCCGAGGTCCTCCTCGGGCAGCACGCGCACCTCGTAGCCGCCACGCCGCATCAGGGCGGCCTCGATCTGGTCGTGGCTGAGGATGTGGCCGCTCAGGATCCCTTTGCCCGTAAGCGGCGGGATCGCGCAATGCGCCTTGAAGGGCGCCACGCGGATGATGGCGTTGTGACCCCAGTAGGGGCCGCAATCGGCCTGCCACCAGGCGCTGCCGATCGTCCATGACCGCAAGCCCAGGCGCATGCCGAACTGGAACAGCCGGGCAAACGCGCTGGTGGTCGGCATGCCGATCACCAGGCTCTGCAGGATGCCGAGCCTTGGCGCGCGCTGCATGATCTCGACCAGGCGCAGGATGCCGGCCGCCGTCATGAAGCTGTCGGCATCGAGCGTGACCATGAACTGGTGCCGGTCGCCCCAGCGCTCGAGGAAGTCGCGGATGTTGCCGGCCTTGAAGCCGGTGTTGGTCTCGCGGCGGCGGTAGGTCACGGCGAAGCGGCCGGCCCACTTGAGCGCGAGCGCATCGAAAGCCCGCTGCTCGCGGTGGGCGACGTCGGCCTTGCTAGTATCGCTCAGGATGTAGACGTGGAAGCGCTCAGCCCAGCCCTCGGCCGCGAGCTCGGCCATCATGGTGTCGAGGTTGCGCAGCACGCGGTCGGGCGCCTCGTTGCGCACGCACATCAGGATCGCCGTCGACGCCGTGATCGCGGTGGGCCCGGGCTGGCGCGCCGCCTCCGGAATCAGGAAGGCGCTGGCATCGCGGCCGCGCATCAGGATGAGGCCGATCACCGAGTTCCAGAAGCCGACGGCAAGCCACGGCGTCGTCAGGCTGAACAGGACCAGCAACGCCAGATCTACGGCGCCGAAGCCGCCGGCCGCGAGCGTGCGCGTAGCCAGGGCCAACAGGGCCGCGATCGAAGCCGCGACCAACGCTCCGAACACAATGCGGCGAGAACGGACGCTCATGGCGATCAACGATGGCATTCCACATGTTAACGTAGTGAGTGCTGCGCGGGATCAAATCGACTTGAGAGGCGCGCGATGGCCGTAACGGCCCAGTCATTGTGGTATGTGGGGCCCGGTCAGGCACAAATCCGGGATGAGGCGCTGGGACCCATACCACCAGGCGCAGTGCGGGTTCGCGCGCACTTCGGAGCCATCAGTCGCGGGACGGAGGCGCTGGTCTCAGTAGGACGCGTGCCGCGGTCGGAGTATCGGCGCATGCGCGCGCCGTTCATGGCCGGTGAGTTCCCGTTCCCGGTGAAGTACGGCTACGCCACGGTCGGCGTGCTCGAGAGCGGCCAGACGGTGTTCGTGCTCCATCCGCACCAGACCGTGTTCGACGTGGGCGCCGAGGCCGCCGTGCCCGTGCCGGCCACCGTCCCGCCCCAGCGGGCCGTGCTCGCCGCCAACATCGAGACGGCGCTCAATGCCGTGTGGGATGCCGGCGCCGGCCCGTTCGCAAGAGTCGCAATCGTCGGCGCGGGCGTGGTCGGTGCGTTGACCGGGTTCGTTTGCCGCGAGCTCTCGTCCGCCGACGTCACACTGGTCGACATCGATCCGGCGCGCGCCCGCGTCGCCGCGGCGCTCGGCCTTTCCTTCGCCTTGCCGGAGCAGGCGCCGGCCGAGTGCGACCTGGTGTTTCATGCCAGCGCCAGCAGCGCCGGCCTCGCGACCGCGCTCGGCCTCGCCCGCGACGAGGCGACGATCATCGAGTTGAGCTGGTACGGCGATAGCCCTGTCTCGGCGCCGCTGGGCGGGGCGTTCCACAGCCGCCGGCTGAAGCTGATCGCGAGCCAGGTCGGCAAGGTGGCGCCCTCGCATCGCGGCGACTGGAGCCATCGTCGAAGGCTCAAGCACGCGCTCGGCCTGCTGGCGGACGACCGGCTGGACGTGCTGCTCGAGCCCGCGATCGCCTTCGCCGACCTGCCGAAGCGCTTGCCATCCGTGCTGGCGCCCGGCAGTGGGACTCTTTGCCAGGTCATCGACTACCAGGAGGGCGCCCGTGTTCGCCGTTGAAGTCCGTGATCACATCATGATCGCCCATTCGTTCAAGGGCACGGTGTTCGGCCCCGCCCAGGCGCTGCATGGCGCAACCTTCGTCGTCGACGCCACCTTCATGGCCGAGACGCTGGACGAGAACGGCATCGTGATCGACATCGGCCGCGCGCACGATGCGCTGAAAGCCGTGCTCGGGCCGCTGAACTACCGGAACCTCGATGCCCTGCCGGCGTTCGCCGGCCGCAACACGACGACCGAGGTCCTCGCCAGGCACATCCATGACGCGCTGGCGGACGCGGCGCGCGCCGGCCGGTTGGGGCGCGACGGGAAGGCGCTGAACGCCATTCGCGTGACCTTGTCGGAATCGCATGTCGCCCGCGCCTGGTACGAGAGCCCGCTGTGGCCGACCACGCCGTAGCCAGGCATGTAACCTGGGCGATCCCGGGCCACATCGAGACCGTCACCGGCGGCTACCTCTACGATCGCTACATCATTGCCGAGCTCAGGCATCTCGGCTGGCAGGTCGACCTCGTCAGTCTGGGCGAGGGCTTCCCGCGACCAAGCGCCGATCAGAAGACCACTGCCGAGGCACGCCTGCTCGCGGCCTCGCCAAACCATCCGATCGTGATCGACGGGCTGGCATTCGGCGCCTTGCCGGAAGCCGCCGCGGCCTTGCAGCGGACGCATCGGGTGGTCGCGCTGGTCCATCATCCGTTGGCGCTCGAGACGGGACTGACGGAGCGCGAATCCGAAGCGCTTCTCGCGAGCGAACGCGCCGCGCTCGCCGCGGCGCGCTGCGCCGTGGCGACCAGCCGCTGGACGGCCGATCTTCTCAACGGGCGCTTCGGCGTGGCGCTTGAGCGCATGGCGGTGATCCTACCCGGGACCGTTCGCGCGCCCTTCGCCGCCGGCGGCAACCGGCCGCTCTGCCTGATCTCGGTGGGTGCGATCGGTGCGCGCAAGAGCTTCGACCTGCTCATAGAAGCGTTGGCGCCGCTGGCTGACCGGTCGTGGCGCCTGGTGATCGCGGGCGATCGCACGCGCGAGCCGGCGGCGACGGCGCAGCTGGACGCGGCGATCGCCCGCCATGGTCTTGGCAATCGGATCGAGGTTCCCGGCGCGGTCTCGCCGGACCGGCTGGAGGCGCTGTACGCCGCGGCGGATCTGTTCGTGCTGCCGTCGCGCTTCGAAGGTTACGGCATGGCCTTCGCCGAGGCGCTGGCGCACGGTCTGCCCGTCATCGGCACGACGGGCGGAGCGACGCCCGACACCGTGCCTGCCTCGGCCGGCCGGCTCGTCGCTCCCGACGATGTCGCGGCGCTCTCCGAGGCCTTGCGCGAATTGATCGACCATGACGATCGCCGCAAGGCGCTCGCCGCCGGCGCGCGCCGGGCAGCATCCGGGCTTCCGTCGTGGGCCGATGCGGGAGCGGCCTTCAGCGCGCTGCTGGCGCGCCTGACCTGAGGTCGCAGTCGAACAGGACGTCGCTGCCCAGCGCATGGGTGCGCGTCGGCACGCGCTCGGCAATCGGCGGGAAGTCGAGTCCGGCGACGCCGGAGCCCAGGACTACCGGCGCCACCATGACATGCAGTCGGTCGAGGCAGCCCGCCGACAGGAAGGTCGAGACGGTCTGGGCGCCGCCCTCGATCAGGATGCGGTGCAGCCCGCGCTCCTGCAGGGCGCCGAGGATGGCGGCGGGCGCGATGCGTCCGTCCTCATCGGGCAGCGCGATCGCCTCGATGCCGCCGTTGAGGCAAGGGCGTTCCTGCTGCCCGGTGATGACGATGCGATGCACGCCGTCGGCGGCGAAGGCGCGCGCTTCAGCCGGCAGCGTGCCGCGCGGATCGATCACCACGCGCACCGGGTTCGGTCCGGCGACATGGCGCACCGTGAGCTGCGGATCGTCGGCGCGCACCGTGCCGGCGCCGACCACGACGGCGTCGACCAGCGCGCGCAGGCGATGCAGATGGGCGATTCCCTCCGGGCCGTTGATGACGGTCGACTGGCCGGGCACGGCGGCGACGCGTCCGTCGAGCGACTGGCCGATCTGGCCGACGACGACCGACGAGGGCCGCAGCGAGCCGAACAGGCTTTCCCAAGGATCGCCGAGGGCGTGGCCGCACCGGATGCGATGCGGCACCTCGTTCCAGCCTTGGCTAGGGTCGACTACCAGATCCTGCATCTTCGAGGGGCCCGTCGACTGTCGAATAGAGCGCGACGCCTTCCATACCTAGTCAACTTCCGGAGTATTCCGCCGTTCCGGGGTATTCCGGTGGCGCCCGGCGCCGGCGCTCGCGGGGTTCCGACTGACAACACAAGGCCGAACTGTGCAATCCCTGAAGACCCGACGGCGAGCCCCGGAGAATCTGCATTCCATGGCCTGCGGCAAAGCATCATACCCGGTGCAATTCTCCATTGTCTGAGCCGGGACAATGGGTATCGTCCGCGGCCGCAGGACGCCGGCCTTAAGCCCCAGCGGGACCTGCTAGAGGAGGGAAATTTTTCATGGCTCATTCGTTCAGGCTTACCACCACCCGCCGCAAGTTCCTGGCCGCGTCCGCGGTGGTGGGCGGCCTGCAGTTCACCGGTCCCGCCATCATCAAGGCGCGTGGCGAGACGCCGGTGAAGATCGGCTTCATCGATCCCATCACCGGCAGTCTGTCGGCGCTGGCCGCCACCGAGGTCGAGGCGGCCAAGTGGACCGTCGAGCAGATGAACAAGAAGGGCGGCATCCTTGGCCGCCAGGTCCAGCTCCTGATCGAGGACAGCGCCAACGACACCGGCACCGGCGTGCAGAAGGCGCACAAGCTGATCGAGCGCGACAACGTCGACATGATCATGGGCGACGT
>JBPYDO010000359.1:0-3806 GCA_051985755.1 Reyranella sp.
TGGCCGTTCGGCGGCGCCATCGCCTTCATCCTGATGTCGGTGACGCTCGGCCTCACCCTTCTCGCCAACGTGATTTTGCAGCGTCGCCGCGCGCGCTAGCGGCCCCTTCGGCTTGCAGAATCTGCGACATTTGGCTCACAGTGCCGGTTGCGGGGGCCCTTAGATTGCCCGGCTAACGATAACGAAAAAGCTGCGGGAACCTCAGGAGGGTAAAGTCTCATGTCATTGCGTCTTTCACGTCGCGCCCTGTTCGGCGCGGCGACCGTCACGCTTGCCGCGCCGGCCGTGCTGCGCGCCGCCGAGCCATTGAAGCTGCGCTGCTCGCTCGACACTGCGCCCAGCCATCCGCGCAACGTCGCCATCGTCGACTACATGGCCAAGCTCGAGAAGGCGTCGAACGGCGCGATCAAGACCGAGGTGTTCCACTCGGGCCAGCTGTTCCCCGACCTGCAGGTGTCCAAGGCGCTGCTGCAGGGCCAGGTCGAGATGGCCTCGCCCGGCGCCTGGGTGCTGACCGGCTTGGTGCCCGACGCCGACATGGTGCAGATGCCCTATTTCTACGGCCAGTCGATCGACGTCACGCACAAGGCGACCGACGGCAAGCCGGGCGCGCACGTCAACCAGCAGGTCGAGGGCAAGCTCAAGACGCGCGTGCTGGGGCCGTGGATCGATCTCGGCTTCCAGAACTGGTACTCGACCAAGACGCCGCTCACGAACTTCGCGGCTCTCAAGGGACTCAAGATCCGCAGCCCGGGCGGCGCCGGCATCTCCTGGCGCATCAAGTTCGCGGGCGGCATCGCCAACACGACAGCCTGGCCCAACGTGCCGCTGGCGCTGAGCCAGGGCACGTTCGACGCTTTTGTCAGCACCGACGAAAGCTGCAACTCGGCCAAGCTCTGGGAAGCCGGCGTGAAGTTCTCCTACGCCGATCACCAGTTCATGGGCCAGTACATCCCGCAGGTCAGCCTCGCCTTCTGGAAGAAGCTCTCGCCCGCGCAGCAGAAGATGATGACCGGGCTGTGGGAAGAGAACATCGCCGGCTACCGCAAGGGTGCGGCCGAGAGCCAGGCCAAGGCGCGCGGCATCCTGGAGCAGAACGGCATCAAGTTCACCGATCCCAGCGCCGGCGACGTCGCGGCGACGCGCAAGGCGATGATCGGCGATATCGCCGCCCTTATCAAAGACGCCAAGCTTTCGCCGGAGATCGTCAGCCTGGTGAAGGATGCAATCGGCTCCTCTGCCTGATGCGGTAGTCGCTTGAACCGCGGCGATACGTTCTGGGATCGCGTCGAGCGGACCCTCGTGGGACTGCTCGGCGCGATCGCCATGGTGGTGGGCCTCGTCCAGGTGATCGGCCGCTACTTCTTTCCCGCTTACGCGATCAGCTGGGCCGAAGAGGTGATCGTCTACCTGGTGGTCTGGGGCGTGATGATCGTTTCCAGCCAGCTGGTGCGCACCGACGGCCATGTCCGGCCCGACCTGGTGCTACGCATGGTCGGGCCCAGGGGCCAGCGCTGGATGGAGATCTTCAACTGCCTGGTGGCGCTGGTCTTCTGCGTCGGCATGGTGTGGTACGGCGTCAATATCGCCACTTCGTCCTGGCAGCTCGACGAGCACAGCGCCACCGATTTCGGCTTCCCGATGTGGATCTACTACAGCGCGCTGCCGGCCGGCGGGCTGCTGATGACGGTGCGCTATCTGATCCGCTTCTGGCGCTACGCCTTCCGCTTCGATCCCGCGACGATGACGGTCGGCCACACCGCCGAGCACGACCTGATCGGCGCCGATGGACACGGTTCGAAGAGCCCGACGGTCAATTGACGGCCGATGTGGGCCTTTCTTTTCTTCGTGATGTTCTTCGGCCTGCTCGCCTCGGGCATGCCGATCTTCCTGGTGCTGGGCGCCTGCGCCGCCGTGCTGTTCATCGTCTCGGGCCAGCCGCTGATCGGCATGTCGCAGGTGGTGATCGACGCGCTGAACTCGACCACTCTGATGTCGCTGCCGCTGTTCGTCATGGCCGCGGCTTTCATGCGCCAGGGCGGCGTCGCCAAGGCGCTGGTCGATCTCTGCACCGCCTGGATCGGCGGCGTGCGCGGCTCGCTGGGGCTGGTGACCGTCGTGTCGTGCACCCTGTTCGCCGCGATCTGCGGCTCGTCGGTCGCGACCGCGCTCGCCATGGGCACCATCCTGCTGCCCGCCATGCTGGAGAAGGGCTATCCGCGCTCGTTCGCGCTGGGTGTGATCGGCGCCTCGGGCACGATCGGCATCGTGATCCCGCCCAGCCTGGCCCTGATCCTCTACGGCATCGTGGCCGAGCAGTCGGTGCCGCGGCTGTTCCTGGCCGGCATCCTGCCCGGACTGCTGCAGGCGTCGGCGTTCTTCGCCTGGGTCTGGTTCGACGCCCACCGGCGCAAGTTCCCGGTCGAGCCGTCGCTGCCCATGGCCGAGCGCTGGCGGGTCACCTGGCGGGCGCTGCCGGCGCTCGCCGTGCCGGGAATCGTGCTGTTCGGCATCTATGGCGGCATCGTCACGGTGACCGAGGCGGCGGCCATCGCGGCGGCCGTATCGATGTTCATCAGCCTGGTCTTCTATCGCGGCTTCCACTGGACGCAGTCGCTGCAGGTGATCGCCGACGCGCTGAAGAGCGCCGGCACCATCATGCTGATCGTGGCCACCGCGATCGCCTTCGGCCATTGGATGACCGACTCCGGTGTGCCCGCCGAGCTGGTGAAATGGGTGGTCGAACACAAGTTCGCGACCTGGGAGTTCCTGCTCGCGATCAACGTGCTGCTGCTGATCCTGGGCTGCTTCCTGGAAGTCGTGGCGACGCTCCTGCTGGTGCTGCCGGTGCTGGCGCCCGCCCTGCTGCCGCTGGGCGTCGATCCCGTGCACTTCTCCATCATCTTCACCCACAACATGGAGATCGCCCTGGTCCACCCGCCGGTCGGGCTGAACCTCTATGTGCTGGCGACCATCTCCACCGCGCCGATCGGCGAGGTGATCCGCGGCATCCTGCCGTTCCTCATCCTGCTGTTGATCGTGCTGATGATCATCACCTACTGGCCGCCACTGACCATGTGGCTGCCGCAGCTGATCTACGGACATTAGAAGATTTCACGGCAACGCCGTTGTCGGCCCGCAGGGCCTGGGCAAGAGTCGCGGCCATGCATATCGGACTGATCGCCGGCATCGGGCCGGCCGCCACCGACTTCTATTACCGCGGCCTGATCGAGCGGCATGCCGCCGCCGGCATTCCGCTCGAGCTCACCATGGCGCATGCCAACGTGCGCGAGATGGCGCGCAACCTCGCTGACAGGAATCCCAGGAAACAGGCTGAGATCTTCGCCTGTCTCATCGAGCGCATGAAGAAAGCCGGCGCCGAGGCGGCCGCCGTCACCTCCATGGGCGGCCACTTCTGCATCAACGAGCTGCTGCCGATCTCGCCGCTGCCCCTGGTGCACGGCATCCATGCCGTCGACGCCGGCATCAAAAAGTCCGGCCTCAAGAAGATCGGCGTGCTGGGCACACGAACGGTGATGGAGAGCAAGCTCTATGGTGGCGTCAGCTCAGCCCAGCTAATCGCGCCCGAGGGCCAGGCGCGCGACGACATGCACGACGCCTATTCCGGCATGGCGCAAGCTGGCCATTGCAGCGCCGAGCAGCGCGCAGTGACGTTCCGCGAGGCTCGCCGGCTAGTCAAGGAACAGGGCGTCGAGGCGATCATGCTGGGCGGTACGGATTTGTTCCTGGCCTTTGAGGGCCAGCAACACGAATTTCGCCTCGTCGATTGCGCCGACATGCATGTC
>JBPYDO010000360.1:0-18877 GCA_051985755.1 Reyranella sp.
GCGACTTCGCTTCCTTCGCGCTCAGCAGTTTCCTGTTCAGCCTGGTCTGCGGCTGGCTGGCCTTCGCTCCGCCGCATCCCGAGATCCCGTGGATGCTGTTCGGTTTCCTGGGCGCCTGTCTCATCCAGTACGTGCCGCTGATGGTCGGCTCGTTTCCGGCGGCCTATGCCGGCCGCGTCAGCACCAGCACAAACTTCGTGACCTTCCTGACGATCTTCGCGGGCCAGTGGGCGATCGGCAGGATCGTCGATCTGTGGCCGCGCACGGCAGTGGGCTACGCGCCGGGCGGCTACGCCTGGGCCTACGGCGCGATGTGCGCCCTGCAGCTCATTGCCCTGGTGTGGATGGCCCTGTCGCGCGCCCGGCCGATGGGCGCGACGCATCCCGCGGCGGCAGATTGAGGGCGGCTACCAGGTCGCGGATCTCCTGCCGCGCCGCGACATGGCTGAGCGTAAGCGACGGGCCGCCGCCCGGGCTTCGCTGGAGATCGAGCAAGGTGAGGCCGTTGAGGAACAGCTCCTTGTAGATCACGCGCTCGCTGAGGCCGCGGGCGGTGCGAAAGCCGATGCGCTTGGCCAATGCCTCGATCACCGTCGCCATGTCGCGCTTGTTGCGGGCGGCGAGCGGCGACAGGCGGTTGCGCATGACCACCCAGTCGATCGGCCGGCCGCCCTGAGCGGCCCGCAGCTGGCGCTGCTTCCACACCGCCTCGGCATAGACGGAAGGCCGCAGCACCTTGAGCGTGTCGGGATCGACCCGCGCCAGCAGATCTAGATCGATGAAGCTGTCGTTCAGCGGCGTCAGCAGCGTATCGGCCCGGGCATGGGCGAGCCGCGACAGGTTGGTGTCGCTTCCCGGCGTATCGATGACCAGGCAATCGACGGACGACGTCAGTCGATCGAGGGCCGTTTCAAAGTTGGCTTTCTCTTCGCCCTGCGCTGTCGCGCCGTCGGGCGAGATCGAGGCGGGAACCGCGACGTGCATCGGCAGCGGCAGTTCGGAGCCGGTGTGCTTGATATGGGCCTCGCGATTCTCGACATAGCGGGTGAGCGTGCCCTGGCGCACATCGAGGTCGAGCGTCGCCACGCGCGCGCCCTCGCCGAGCAGGGCAACCGCGATGTGCAGCGCCGTCGTCGACTTGCCCGAGCCGCCCTTTTCGTTGCCGATCACCAGCACATGGGCGTGGCCCGGCGGGCGCGCCGCCTGCGTCTGGACGATGCTGGGATTGACGGCGGGTTGGAAGCGACCGGTCACTAAAGCTTGCGGATCCAGACAGCCGTGTCGTGGAACACCGCTCCGCCGTGCGGCCAGCCGGGATCGGCCGAGGTCACGGCGTTGATGCCGATGCCGGTCTCGAAGTTGCGGTTGGGCCAGATACCCTCGACCACCACCACGCCGCGCTGCTGGCCGTCCTTGGCCTTGGCGCGGACGATCGTCTTGCCGCGCTGGTTGCCGACCTCGACGCGATCGCCGTCGGCGATGCCCATCGCCCGGCAATCCGCGGGATTGATCAGCGCCGTCGGCCGCACCTCGCGCTTCAGGCTGGACGGCGTCTCGGTGAAGGTGGAGTTCAGGAAGGTGCGCGCCGGCGCCGCCACCAGCCGGAACGGCTTGTCGGCGGTGGGATTGTCGATCACGTCGAAATGGTCCGGCAGCCTGGGCATGTCCTTGCCGCGCGGCCCGTACGCCGCCCAGTCGGGCTTGAAGCGGAATTTCTTGTCGGGCCAGGGGAAGCCATCGAGGAAGTGCGAGGTCTCGAAGCCCAGGTGGAAGTCCTGCCCGCCTTTCTTCCAGTTGGTCTCGGCATCCCACATGCCCGAGGCCCTGAGACAGTCGTCCATGATCTGCCACGGAGTCATGTCGAAGCCGCGGTGCTCGGCGCCCAACCGCTTGGCGAGCTCGCAGATCACATAGTGGTTCTCGCGGCACTCGCCGGGCGGCTCGATCACCGCCTTGGTCACCTGGAAGAAGGTGTGGCCGCTCGCCGTGTAGAAATCGTCGTGCTCGAGGAACATGGTGGCCGGCAGCACGATGTCGGCATAGGCCGCCGTCTCGGTCAGGAACTGCTCGTGCACGCAGGTGAAGAGATCCTCGCGAGCCAGGCCGCGATGCACCAGGTCGAGCTCCGGGCAGACCATCGCCGGGTTGGTGTTCTGGATCAAAATCCCGGTGATCGGCGGGCCGTTCTTGAGAGCCTCCGCGTCGCCGGGCAGGATCGGCCCCAGCCGCGACTGGTCGAGCTCGCGCACGGAGGTGTCGACCACATCGAGCCCCTCGATCAGGGTGCGGTCGAGCGGATACATACCGGTGTGGCCGTAGAGCGCGCCACCGCCCTTGTACTTCCAGGCGCCGGTCACCGCCGGCAACGAGGTGACCGCGTGCATGTTGGCGGCGCCGTTGCGCGTGCGGCTGAAGCCATGATGGCAGCGGATGAACGACGCCTTGGTCTGCCCGTAGAGGCGCGCGAAGTTCACGATCTCTTCGACGCTGAGGCCGGTGATCTTCGAGGCCCATTCGGGCGTGCGCGTGGCGACGTGCGCAGCAAGCTCATCCGGTGCGTCGGTGTAGCGGCGCATGTAGTCCCAGTCGGCGTAGCCTTCCTTGAACAGCACGTGCATGACGCCGACCGCGAGCGCCCCGTCGGTGCTGGGACGCACCGCCAAGTGGATGTCGGCCTGCTCGGCGGTGCCGGTGCGGTAGGGATCGACCACGATCAGCTTGGCGCCACGCTTTTTGGCGCGCATGGCGTGGGTCATGACGTTGACCTGGGTGTTCACCGGATTGCCGCCCCAGATCACCATCAGGTCCGAATGCTCGCCCACCTCGCGCACGTCGGCGCCGCGCTTGGCCCCGACGCCGGCGATCCAGCCGGTATCCGACAGCGTCACGCAGATGGTCGAGAAGTACCGCGAGTACTTCATCGCGTGGCGCAGGCGGTTGATGCCGTCGCGCTGCACCAGCCCCATCGTGCCCGCATAGTAGTAGGGCCAGATCGATTCCAGGCCATGTTGGCGGGCCTTGACGATGAACTGCTCGGCGACGATGTCGAGAGCGTCTTTCCAGGAAACCTCGGCGAACTGCCTGGAGCCCTTCGGTCCGACGCGACGCAGCGGCTTCATCAGCCGGTCGGGATGGTGGATGCGCTCGGCGTAGCGTGCGACCTTTTCGCAGATCACCCCGGCCGTGTAGTCGTTGCGCTGCGAGCCGCGCACACGGCCAATGCGCGCCGGACTCAGCCGCTCGACATCGAGGGCGCAAGTGCTAGTGCAGTCGTGCGGGCAGACCGAGGGGACAACGGTGATGCCCTGCTCGGCGCTGCGGCCGGTGCGCAGCGGCGAAAAAGCAAGATCGTCAGGCGACATGCGTCAAGAATAGCGCCGCTGGAACGGCATGGTCCACCTGCCTAAAGTGTGACGACATCATGATTCCGCATGGATTGTCTTACGACGAGGCGATGCGCCGCTTCCGTTGGCCGCGGCCCGAGAAGTTCAACATCGGCCGCGCCGTCTGCGAGCGCCATCACCCGCAGGCGCTAGCGCTGATCGTCGAGAATGCCGACGGCAGCGTGCGCTCCTGGACATTCGGTCAGCTGCTCGCCGCGAGTTCGCGGCTGGCCAACGTGCTTGCTGCGCAGGGCATCAAGAAAGGCGATCGCCTGGGCGTTTTCCTGAGCCAGGGCGCCGAACTCGCGCTCTGCCATCTCGCGGGCTACCGCATGGGTGCGGTCGTGCTGCCGCTCTTCACGCTGTTCGGCGAGGAGGCGCTGGAATACCGCCTGGCCAATGCCGGGGCGTCGGCGATCGTGACCGACATGAGCCAGCTTGCGAAGGTCATGGCCGTGCGTGAGCGCCTGCCGCACCTGAAGTCGGTGATCGTGATCGGCGCCGGCCGCCACAGCCGCGACTTCCTCGACTGGGAGCTTCTGCTGGCCGCCGCGTCCGAAAGCTTCGCCACTGTCGACACAGCGGCCGAGGATCCGGCGCTCTTGATCTACACCTCGGGCACGACCGGCCAACCCAAGGGTGCGCTACATGCCCATCGCATGATGCTGGGCGTCATTCCGGCGATGGAACAGGGGCTCAGCCACTGGCCGCGCGGCAACGAGCTCATGTGGACACCGGCCGAATGGGCGTGGATCGCCGGCCTTTACGATGCACTGTTCCCCGCCTGGTACTACGGCACGCCGGTACTGGCGCATCGCTTCGCCAAGTTCGATCCCGAGCGCGCTTTCGCCTTGCTCGCCAAGCACAAGGTCGGCGTGGGCTTCATCCCGCCGACCGCGCTCAAGATGATGCGCCAGGTGGCGCATCCTCGGTCGCGCTGGGCCTACGATGTGCGCGCGATCTTCACCGGCGGCGAGGCGATGGGCGAAGAGCTTCTCGCCTGGGGGCGCGACACCTTCGGCGCGACGATCTCGGAAGGCTACGGCCAGACCGAGATGAACTTGATGCTCCTGAATTCGCCCGATTGGTTCGAGGTCCGCGCCGGTTCCTGCGGTCGCGCCTGCCCCGGCCGCAAGGTTGCGATCGTCGATGGCGACGGCAAGGTCCTGCCGCCGGGCGAAGAGGGGCAGATCGCCGGCTGGCGGCACGATCCTATCGTCATGCTGGAATACTGGCGCAGTCCCGAGGCGACGGCGCGCAAGTTCGTCGGCGACTGGCTGCTGACCGGCGATCTTGGTCGCATCGACGGCGACGGCTATGTCTTCTTCAAGAGCCGCGACGACGACGTCATCACCTCAGGCGGCTATCGCATCGGCCCCGGCGAGATCGAGGAGTGCCTGATGAAGCACCCGGCGGTGGCCATGGTCGGCGTGGTCGGCGTGCCGGACAAGGTCCGGACCGAGATCGTGAAGGCGTTCGTCCAGCTCAGGCCCGAGGTCGCGGCCAGCGAAGCGCTGAAGGCGGATTTGGCGGGCTTCGTGAAGACCAGGCTCGCGGCTCACGAATATCCCCGCGAGGTCGAGTTCGTCGCCGAATTGCCGCTTACGACCACAGGCAAGATCATGCGGCGCGAGCTCAGGCGTCTGGACGCCGAGCGCAAGACCGGCGACAGCCCCTGAAATCAGGGCCTAGAACAGGCCGAGCAGCGTCTGGGCGTTTCCGTCGGGCGAGCCGGTTAGCAGCGCCAGAAGCCCGATAAGGGCCGCTGGCCACCATTCGGCAAGCCGACTGAGCCCGGAGGACGGGCTGGACGCCTGCAAAGGAAACCGAGCGAGCATCGTTGAATCTATTTGGCCAGTGTCAAAATCGTGTTCGAACTATAGGTTAGAAATAGCCCATAATTCTCTGAGATTCAACAATAAATATTTCGCAAATAATGCAGGTTCCTAGCCGGCAGCCGCTGACAAGTTGAACTGCAGCTCGGCCAGTCGTGCATAAAGCCCGTCCCGGCGCACGAGATCGGCGTGCCGGCCGATATCGACCACCTGCCCCTGGTCCAAAACGGCAATCCGGTCGGCTTTTTGCACCGTCGCCAGCCGATGAGCGATCACCAGGGTGGTGCGCCGATGCATTAGCCGGTCGAGTGCCTGCTGCACCGCCAGCTCGCTTTCAGAATCCAGGGCGCTGGTCGCCTCGTCCAGCAACAGCACCGCCGGATCGCAGAGCAGCGCCCGGGCAATGGCGATGCGCTGCCGCTGCCCGCCCGACAGACGCACGCCGCGGGCACCGAGGTGAGTCGCCATGGCCTGCGGCAGGGCCTTGATGAAACCCAGCGCCGAAGCAGCGTCGGCCGCCGCCTCGACGTCGCTGTCGGAGGCATCGGGCCGTCCGAAGCGGATGTTCTCGGCCACCGTCGCGGTGAACAGCACCGGCTCCTGCGGCACGATGGCGAGACTCCGGCGCAGGTCGGCGAAACGCAGCTCGCGGATGTCGATGCCGTCGAGCCGCACCGCACCCGCCTCCGGGTCGTAGAAGCGCAGCAGCAGGTTGAACACGGTCGTCTTGCCGGCGCCCGACGGGCCAACGATCGCCACCGTCTCGCCGGGCGCCACCTTGAGATCGAACCTGTCGAGCGCCAACGATTCCTGACGCGTCGGATATCGGAACGACACCTGCTCGAGCGCAACAGCGCCCCGCAGCGGTTTGGGCAGTGGCCTCGGAGTCGCGGACTCGACGATCACCGGTCGCTCGGCGCGCAGCTCCGACAGACGTTCGGCCGCGCCGGCGGCGCGCTGCAGGTCGCCGATGGTCTCGCTGATGGCGCCGCCCGAGCTCGCCACCAGCACGGCATAGAACACGAAGGCCGACAGGTCGCCGGCCGTGATGCGGCCCGCGATTACGTCCTGGCCGCCCATCCACAGCAGGAAGCCCACGGCGGCGAAGACGATGAAGATCACCAAGGTGGTCATGATGGCGCGTCGGCCGATGCGGCGAAGCGCGGCGCGAAAGGCGCGCTCGGTGGCGCTGCCGAAGCGCTCGCCGGCGCGTTCCTCCTGGGCGAACGCCTGCACGGTGCGCACGGCATCGAGCGTCTCGGCGCCCTCCGAGACCAGATCGGCAATGCGCGCCTGCGCCTCGCGCGACAGCGCCCGCACCCTGCGGCCGAAGATCACGATCGGCGCCACCGCAAGCGGCACTACGGCTAGGGTGTAGAGCGCCAGCTTGGGGTTGGTGATGACCAGCATGGCGATGCCGCCCACGCACATCAGCGTGTTGCGCAGCGCCACCGACGCCGACGAGCCGATCACCTGCTCGATCAATTGCGCATCGGCCGTGACCCGGCTCATGACGTCGCCCGAGCGCTTGATCTCGAACCACGCCGGGCCGAGCCGCAGCACGTGCTCGAACAGGTCCCGGCGCAGGTTGCCGACCACCCGCTCGCCAAGCCACGACACCAGGTAGAAGCGCGAGCCCGAGGCGATGGCCAGCACCAGTGCCACGACGAGCAGCGACGCCAGCGCATAGTTCAGAACGTCTGGCCGGCCCTGCGTAAAGCCGCGGTCGATCAAGGCGCGCAGGCAGGCGCCGAAGGCCAGCACCGTTCCCGCCGCGACCACCAGCGACAGCAGCGCCAGCGCCACGCGGGTCCGGTGAGGCCGGAGATAAGGTACAAGCAGCCGCAGGCCCGTCAGCCGGTTCATTGCGGCCGCCAATTCAGCGCGACGGAGAGTTCGGACGACAGGACCGCCAGCAGGTCGGCGCCGCCACGCGTGTCCTGCCAGAGCCCCGAAGAAGACTCGAACGCGTAATGGCGGGCGCCGCTCTTGGGCGAGCTCAGCCAAATCTGCCCTGTGGGTGCATGTTTGTTCACGACCCAGGTGCCGTCATCGCCTTCGAGCGTCAGCACGCCGCCTTGCAACTCGGCGTCGCCACAGGCGCTGAGCCCCTCCTCCAGGGTTCGAAGAAGGCTGTCGGCCAGGCTTTCGAAGGCACTGTCGGTCATCGGCAAGGCGGTCTACAGCCCCGTAAAGGCCTATACAACGGGCTTGTCGCCGCCCCTTGTCCCACGCCGGGCAGGCCTGTATACCCGCGGCCCTGTTGCGGGGACCGGTCGGAAATCGGTCCAAAACGCCGGAGACGTGTATGAAAGAGAAGATCCACCCGGACTACCACGAGATCACCGTGGTGATGACCGACGGTTCGTCCTTCAAGACGAAGTCGACCTGGGGCAAGGCCGGCGCCACCATGCGCCTCGACATCGACCCCAAGACTCATCCCGCGTGGACGGGTGTGCGGCAGAATATCGAGCGCGGCGGCCGTGTGCAGCGCTTCAAGGACCGCTTCGGCATGACCGGCGCCGCCGGCGCCGCCATGGGTGCGGGCACGAAGTCGGCGGGCGCCAAGCCGGCCGATGCCGCGAAGCCCGCTAAGGCCGCCGCCAAGAAGAAGTAAGGCCGGGCCATCCCGGCCCCTCTGTTACACTCCGCACGCCTCATCGAGGAGACAGTGCGTTGAAGTCGTCCATCCGGGTCGTCTGTGCGCATGACTGCCCCGACATGTGCTCGCTGATCGCGCATGTCGAGGACAGCAAGGTCGTGCGCGTGCAGGGCGACCCCGACCATCCCTACACGGCGGGCTTCGCCTGCGGCAAAGTCAACCGCGATGCCGATTCGGTGAATTCTCCCGAGCGCATCGAGACGCCGCTGAAGCGCAGCGGGCCCAAGGGCTCAGGCCAATTCAAGCCGATCTCCTGGGATGAGGCGCTGGACGAAATCACCGGCCGCTGGAAGGCGATCATCGCCGAGAGTGGACCGCTCGCGCTCCTGGGCTACGCCTACTCCGCACATCAGGGCCTGTTGAATCGCGGGCTGGTCCTCGGCCTGTTCCATGCGCTCGGCTCCTCGCGCCTGCTGGCCGGCACTGTGTGCGACACCTGTTGCGAGGAGGCGTGGAACATCACGGTCGGACCGGTCGGCGGCGCCGACCCGCAATCCGTCGTGCATTCCGACCTGGTGATCTCTTGGGGTGCCGACCTCGCCGCCACCAACGTGCATTTCTGGGCGCTGGTCGAGGAGCAGAAGAAGCAGCGTGGCCTGCCGCTGGTCGTCATCGATCCGCGTCGCACGCGCATCGCCAAGGCAGCCGATCTCTATCTGCCGATTCGGATCGGCACCGATGCGGCATTGGCGCTCGGCGTCATGCACATCCTGGTGCGCGATGGCCGCGCCGACCGCGACTATATCGCCCGGCACACTGTGGGCTTCGACAAGGTCGAACGCGAGATCCTGCCCCGGTTCACGCCGGCCAGGACGGCGGAGATCACCGGCCTCTCCGTAAGCGACATCGAGAAGCTGGCGGCGATGTACGGCAAGGCCACGGCCGCGCTCATCCGCCTGGGCGAAGGCATGACCCGCCTGGCCGCGGGCGGCCAGGCGCTGCGTGCCGTCGCGCTGCTGCCGGGTGTCTCGGGCCACTACGGTGCCAAGGGCGGCGGCGCACTCCTGCTGACGGCGGCGTCGTGCGATCTCAATTACAACGCCGTGCGCAAGCCTTCGGGTCCCGCGTCGGCGCGCCCGGTCAACCACTTGCGGCTGGGCGAAGAGCTCCTGAACATGAAGGATCCGCCGATCCGCGCGCTCTATGTCTCGGCCAACAATCCGGCGGTGACCTGCCCCGAGGCCCAGAAGGTACGCAAGGGCCTGGCGCGCGAGGACCTGTTCACCGTGGTGCACGATCCCTTCCTGACCGACACCGCGAAGTTCGCCGACATCGTGCTGCCGGCGGCAACTTATCTCGAGACCGAGGATCTCTATCGCGCCTATGGCGCTTACTGGATGCAGTGGGGCCGCCAGGCGGCACGACCGAGGGGGCAGGCGCGCTCCAACTTTGACGTGGCGCAAGCGCTCGCCAAGCGCCTGGGTCTCAGCGATCCGATATTCACCATGACGCCGCAGCAAGCGGCGCGTGAATTGTTCAAGGGCGCGACCGGGCCGGCCGCCAAGGCTGATCCGGCAAAACTGTTCGCCGGCGAGCCGATCAACATAGCGCACGACTGGGAGGGACAGCCCTTCAAGACTCCGTCGGGCAAGCTCGAATTCTATTCCGAGCAGCTCGCCAGACAGGGCGTGTCGCCCGTGCCCGACTGGACCCCCGATCCGATCGAGGTGGCCGACGCGAAGAAGTGGCCGCTGCGGCTGCTCACGGCGCCGGGCTACTTCCAGGCCCACACCGCCTATTCCGGCATCGCCTTCCTGCGCAACCGCGAGGGCAAGCCCTTCTGCATCCTGCATCCCGACGACGCCGCCAAGCGCGGCCTCAAGGACGGCGCCGAGGTGCGGCTGTTCAACGGTCGTGGCGCGATCGGCCTCCTGCTGCGGGTCAGCGACGAAATACAGCCCGGCGTCGTGCTGGTTCCCGGCCAGCGCCCGATCGCCGAGGCGGTGTCGGGCACCGTCAACATGCTCTGCTCCGACCGCTATACCGACATCGGCGAAGGGGCCACCTATCAGAGCACCTGGCTCGACGTCGCCGCCTGGTGATCCGGCGCTAACCTCCTCACGAGGCGCAGTCGGACACTCACCAGGAGCGCAGCAGAAGCCGCCAGGACGAAGCTCGCCGGCACCCAGAACGCCGCGTTCGCCAAATCGGCGTGGTCGAGGCCTCCGGAAAAACCAAAAACATTCGCGGAAAGACCCGCGAGCGCCGCGCCCAAGGCAAAGCCCATCTGCTGTACCGTGGCGACCGATGAGGCGGCTACCGTCTCCTCGCCCGGCCGGGCGCCTGTCATGACCCGCTGCGCCACGAACGCCCAGCAGATGCCGATGCCGGAACCGACCACAAGGACGCCCGCCACTTGCAGAAGCACGTGGGCAGTTGACAGCAGCGCCACGGCCAACAGGCCCGCGCCCATGATCGCTGGCCCCGCAAGGATGAACCGGTCGGGCCAGCGCCCGGTCGCACCAGCCACACTGAGAGCCATGGCCGTCCACCCCAACGACGCGCAGGCCACGCCATATCCGGCCGACAACGGATCGAGACCATGCAGGCGCTGCAGGAAGATCGGCACGTAGATCTGCAGGGGGCTGTAGGACACGCAGAGCAGCAGAATCAGCCACAGCCCTACCCCAGTCGGCGTGCGGAGCGAGAACGCGTCGCTGGGCAGGAGCGGCGCCGCAGCCACGCGGTCCAGCCGGAGCATCGCCGCCAAGGCCATGACTGCCAATCCGATGAGCGCCGCCTTGGCCGCGGGCGCGGCCATGATGGCAGCCGAGGAGGCGCTCGCGATGGCAGTGCAGATCAACACAACGCGCACAAACGGAAAGCGCCCGGAGGCGGCCGACCGGTCGTCCTCAACCGGCAAGGCACGAAACGCCCATACCGTCAGAACGCCGGCAATCAGCGCGACCGCGACAAAGGAGTGCCGCCAGTCGCCGTAGCGCGCGAACACGCCGCCCACCAGCGGTCCCACCAGGATCGAGACGCTCCACATGCCGGAGAGCAGCGTGATGGCGCGCGCCCACGTGTGGTGCGGCAGGATTCGCCTCACCAGGACATAGGCCACCGCCGCAATGAGCCCACCGCCAAAGCCCGCCACGAAGCGGCCGACGACGATCCAAGCCATGCTTGGCGCCAGTGCGCAGAGAACGGCGCCTGAACCGAAAATGATGGCGCCCACGCCATAGGCGTTGCGTGCCCCGATGATGGCGGTAAGCAGGCCTGCACAGGTCGCCGCCACGATCGACGAGGCGAGGAACGCCGAGTTCGGCCAGCTCATCATCGGTGCGCCGCCCAGCTCGCCGACGATGGTCGGCATCACCGTGGCCAGCATGAGCACGTTCATCGAATGCAGCAGCACGCCGCCGAGCAGCACGGCAAGCGCAGGCAGCCATTCCGGCTTGAGCAGCGCTCCCCAGCCGTCGGTCGTCTTTTCCACGCCGGTCATCCGGCGGAACTATGCGACCTCAAGCCTGCTTGAGGTCAAGCGGACGTCACGCGATGCCGCTAGACGAACCTGTGCTGCATGCGCTCCCGCTTGGCGAGCTTGGGGATAGCCTGACCGGCGATCAGCGTCTTGAAATGCTCGCTCTGCTGGTGGTCGGCGAAGGCCGCCTCGTCCCGGAACACCTCGTAGAAGAAGAACTTCTCCGGCTCGCTGAGCGACTGGTGGATCTGGAAGGCCTTCACGCCCGGCTCGCGCTGGGCCTGCGGCAGGAAACGCCGGATGATGTCGACCAGGGCGTCGACTTCGCCGGGCTTGGCCTCCCAGAAGGCGGTGACGACCAGCCCGTCCTTGAGCGCATGAAGATCGGCCATCGATAGTCTCCTTTGGTTGACGATGGTCGCTATGTAGGCGGCGATTCCTTTCCCACGCTTCGGTTGGGGTCGAAACAAGCCCGCTAATGATGTCCGAAAACCGCGAGCGTCGGCCGCCGCGCCGTGGAAAGATCGCGCTCATGGAAATGCCTCAGGAAATCATGGATCGCGAGGCCTGCTACAAGGCCTTCCAGACGCATGACGCCCGCTTCGACGGCCGCGTCTTCGTCGGCGTGACGTCGACCGGCATCTATTGCCGGCCGATCTGCCCGGCACGAACCCCGAAATTCGCCAACTGCCGCTTCTTCGCCTCGGCAGCAGCGGCGCAGGAGGCGGGCTTCCGGCCCTGCCTGCGCTGCCGGCCCGAGATCGCGCCCGAGCTCGCCTTCTGGCGCGGCAGCTCCAACACCGTAAGCCGGGCGCTGAAGCTGATCGCCGAAGGCGCGCTCGACGAGAGCGAAGCCGGTGTCGAAGTCTTTGCCGAGCGGCTGGGCGTCAGCGGCCGGCAGCTGCGCCGACTGTTCAGCCAGCATCTCGGCGCCTCGCCGATCGCGGTGGCGCAGACCCGGCGCGTGCTGTTCGCCAAACAGTTGATCCACGACACGCAACTCTGCATGACCGAGGTGGCGATGTCGGCGGGCTTCGGCAGCGTGCGCCGCTTCAACGAGACCTTCGCCACGCTGTTCGGCCGGCCGCCGAGTGCGCTGCGGCGGGCCAAGAACAGGCGGCGGCCGGCCGCCGACGCAGGCCCAGGGCACGACGTCACGCTGCGCCTCTCCTACCGGCCGCCCTACGACTGGCCAAGCATGTTGGAAGCCCTGCAGGGGCGCGCCGCGAAAAAGGTCGAATGGATCGAGGATGGCGTGTGGCATCGCCGGATCGAGCTGGACGGCAAGAAGGGCTCCGTGGCCGTCGCCCACCAGCCGGAGCGCCATGCCGTCGCCGTCACCATCCATTTCCCCGAGGTGCGCGCGCTGCCGGCCATCGTGGCGCGCGTCAAGCGCGTGTTCGATCTCGGCGCCGACATCGTCACCATCGACAGCCATCTCGCACGCGATCCCAAGCTCGCGCCCTTGATCGCCAGGCGTCCGGGTGTACGGGCGCCGGGCGACTGGGACCGTGACATCCCGCCCGCCAACCTCGACAGCAGGGCCCCGGCCGCCTGGCGACCGTGGCACGCCTACGCCGAGCAACATCTGAGGCTCGCTGACAATGCCGCATGAAAAGCTCGAACTCCTGATCGACCGCCTGCACACACCGATCGGCGAACTGATCGTCGTCGCCGACCGCGAAGGCCGGCTGCGCACCATCGACTGGACGGACCACGAGGTGCGCATGAAGCGCCTGCTCGACCGCCAATACGGCAAGGGCCGCTACACGCTCACGCCCGGACGCGATCCCGGCGGACTCACGTCGGCGATGCGCCGCTATTTCAAGGGCGACAGCACCGTTCTCGACCGCCTGCCGGTCGAGACGGCCGGGACGCCCTTCCAAAAAAGCGTGTGGCAGGCGCTGCGCAAGATCAAATCCGGGACCACCATCAGCTATGCCGAGCTGGCGCGGCGCGTCGGCCGGCCCAAGGCGGTGCGCGCGGTCGGACTGGCAAACGGCCAGAACCCGATCAGCATCGTCGTGCCCTGCCACCGTGTGATCGGCTCGGACGGCAGCCTGACGGGCTATGGCGGCGGGCTGGATCGCAAGAAGTGGCTGCTGCAGCACGAGGGAGCCACCCTGTCGGCATGAACGGTGACGGCTTTGCCGAGTTCCTGCGCGAGCAGCTGGCGCCGCTCGGCCGCATCACGATGCGGCGCATGTTCGGCAAGATGGGCGTGTTCTGCGATGGCGTGATGTTCGGAGTCGTCACCGACAACACGCTCTATTTCCGGGTCGATGACCACAATCGCGACGCGTTCAAGGAGGCCCAGTCCTTTCCGCCCCTCAACTACCGGAAGAAGGGCAGTACCATAGACCTGTCCTTCTGGCGCGCGCCGGAACGGCTGCTCGACGAACCCGATGAGCTCGTCACCTGGGCGCGAGTCGCGCTGGCGGCGGCGCATCGGGTCGCGGTGAAACGGAAACGCACCCCGCCGGCCACGGTGAACAGGAGCAGCCGATGAACGATCTCGATACCCTTGCGCGCCTCAACAGCGACTACATCGCCTCGGTCCAGAATAGTGACGTGCGGCGGTTCGACGAGATCCTGGCCGATGACTTCCTCAACACCAATCCCGACAGCTCGTTGGTCGACAAGCCAGGGTTCCTGAAGCAGATCGCGCCGCCGGCCAGGATCAGCAACCTCGCCTGCCACGACGTAAAGGTGCGCGTGATGGGCGACTTCGCGATCATCCATGCCCGCACCACCTACGCGTTGAGTGACGGACGGCCGGGCAACGGCCGCTACACCGACATCTGGGCGCGCCGCGACGGCAAGTGGCTGTGCGTCGCGGCCCAAGTGGCGAGAAGCTGAAGGATGATCAGGCAGCCTCAGCGTCGCGACGCTTGAGGCGCAGCTCGGCGGCCGTGGCGCGACCATCGAGGGTTGGTTGATAGACGACGCTGAACAGTGTGCGCGCCTTGGCGAGCGCCTCGGCGAAGCCCGGCTGGTCGCTTTCGAAGGAATCGAACCCGCAGCGCAGCAGGAACGGCAGCTGGTCGCGCAGCACCGCGCCGGTGGCGCGCAACTCGCCGCGATAGCCCAGGCGCTCGCGCAGCAGCCGCGCCTGGCTGTAGGCCCGGCCATCGGTGAACTTGGGGAAGTTCAGCACGATCAGCTTGAGGCGATCGATCTCCGGCGCCAGCGTCTCGACCGGATCGGTATTGGCGAGCGTGGCCGATGGCGTATCAGGCCCCGCCGGCCGGATGCTATGCAGCGCCATAGACGCTCTCCTTGAAGGGCTGCGCGCCGATGCGCCGGTAGGTGTCGACGAAGCGCTCGCCGTCCTGGCGACGGTCGAGGTAAGTGCCGACCAGGGCATCGACCGCCTCGACCACCTTGTCGGCCGTCACGGCGGGCCCGAGGATGGTGCCGAGCGCCGTCTTGCCGAAGTCGACATCGCCGCCCAGGGAGAGCTGGTAGAGCTCCACTCCGTTCTTGTCGACGCCCAGGATGCCGATGTGGCCCACGTGATGGTGGCCACAGGCATTGATGCAGCCAGAGATCTTGATCTTCAGGTCGCCGATATCGTGCTGGCGCGCCAGCTCGCTGAAGTGCGTGGAGATGCGTTGCGCCACCGGGATCGAGCGCGCATTGGCGAGCCCGCAATAGTCGAGCCCGGGGCAGGCGATGATGTCGGTGATCTTGCCGACATTGGCCTCGGCGAAGCCCAGCCGCTTGAGCGCGCGATACACCGCCGGCAGGTCCTCCAGCGCGACATGCGGGAAGACCAGGTTCTGCTCGTGGCTGACGCGGATTTCGCCGTGGCTGTAGGCGTCGGCGATGTCGGCGACGCCTTCCATCTGCGCCGAGCTCGCATCGCCCGGCGGCGCGCCGGCCGGCTTCAGCGAGGCGGTGACGATACGGTAGCCCGCCATGCGGTGCGCCGCGACGTTCGACTTGAGCCACAGGGCAAAGTCACGGTCCTCCAGCCTCAGCGCCTCGACGGCGGGAACGAAGGCGGGACGATGCGCCAGGCGCGGCGGCGCGAACTGGCGCGCGATCGCTTCGATGGTTTCCGGTGCGAGCCTGAGCGCGCTGTCCTTGGTCGCGGCAAACTCCGCCTCGACTTCCTCGCGCATCTTCTCGGCGCCGATTTCGTGCACCAGGATCTTGATGCGCGCCTTGAACAGGTTGTCGCGCCGTCCGTAGCGGTTGTAGACCCGCAGCACCGCCTCGAGGTAGGCAAGCAGCTCGTCCTTGGGCAGGAACTCGCGGATGGTCTTGCCGATCATCGGCGTCCGGCCGAGGCCGCCGCCCACGATCACCTCGAAGCCGGCCTCGCCCTCAGCGTTGCGCCACAGCCGCAGGCCGACGTCGTGCACACGCACCGCAGCGCGGTCGTTGGGCGAGCCGGTGATGGCGATCTTGAACTTGCGCGGCAGGAAGCTGAACTCGGGATGCAAGGTCGACCATTGCCGCACGATCTCGCACCAAGCCCTGGGATCCTCGATCTCGTCGACGGCGGCGCCGGCAAAATGGTCGGCCGTGGTGTTGCGCACGCAGTTGCCGCTGGTCTGGATCGAATGCATGTCGACCTCGGCCAGCATGGCGATGGCGTCAGGCGCGTCCTCGAGCTTGATCCAGTTCAGCTGCAGGTTCTGGCGCGTGGTGAAATGGCCGTAGCCGCGGTCGTACTTGCGGGCGATCTCGGCAAGCCTGCGCAGTTGCCGCGACGATAGCGTGCCGTAGGGAATAGCGATGCGCAGCATGTAGGCATGCAGCTGCAGGTACAGGCCGTTGGTGAGCCGCAACGGCTTGAACTGCTCCTCGGTCAGCTCGCCGGCAAGACGGCGACGAACCTGGTCGCGGAACTGTTCGACCCGTTCGGCGACCAGGGCGCGGTCGTACTCGTCGTAACGGTAAAAATGGATGTCAGGCATAGCGCACCGCCTCGGCTGCGATCGCCTGGAAGGTGAGCCCCGAGGCCCGGATCTTCTCGCGCAAGGAGAGCGGCTGGATCGCGCCGTCGCTGTCTTGCGTCACCGCGACCAGGAATGGTTCGACAACGCCGAACGCCTCGGCTTTGGCGCGCTCGAGCAGGATTTCCGCGGCGCGCTCGTCGCGCGCCAGCGCCGCGAGGTCGAGGCGTTGCGTCCATTGCCCGTCGTCGCCGAGATAGACCACCACGCCGTCGCTCAGGCGGTTGGCGGACGCGACCTGGAGGTCGCCGGACAGGTTTTTGGCCATCAGGACGCCTCCGCCAGCATCGGCTGCTCGGAGCTCGCCGCGAGCCCGGCGACATCGCCCACGATGATGAGACTGGGACCGGCGTCGCCGCGGGAGCTATGGGGAACGGCGAGCCGCGCCAGGTCAGCGAGACGGCCCAGCGAAACCCTTTCGTCGGGGCGTGTGCCATTCTCGACAATGGCGACCGGCGTCGTGGGTGAGGCGCCGGCGTCCAGCAGACGATCGCGCACGGAAGCGGCTTCCGTGGCGCCCATGTAGATGGCGAGCGTATGACCGCCCTTGGCAAGCGTGGCGGCCAGCGCGGGCCAGGCCGTGTCGCGCGCGCCGGCCGCGGCGTGGCCGCTCACGAAGGTCACGGCGGAGGCGAGCTTGCGATGAGTGAGCGGGATGCCGATCGAAGCCGCGCAGCCCAGCGCGGCGGTGACGCCGGGCACGACCGAGACCGGCAAACCGGCGGCGCTCAGCGCCTGCACTTCCTCGCCGCCACGCCCGAAAATGAAGGGATCGCCTGCCTTCAGGCGCACCACCGATTGCCCCAGCCGCACGCGACGGATCATCTCGGCCTCGATCTCGGCCTGGCTCCAGCCGGGCTTCCCTTTGCGCTTGCCGACGGCAATCACCTCGGCATCGCGTCGCGCACGGCCCAGGATCGCCGGCGGCACCAGCTCGTCGTGCAGGATGGCGTCCGCCTCTTGCAGGAGTTGCGCGGCGCGCAGCGTGAGCAGATCGGGATCGCCCGGCCCCGCCCCGACGATATGGGCAATGCCGACGGACGCCAGGCCACGACGCGCGTCGTTCAATTCCCTGAGCGCCAGGCGCCGGGCCGCGGCGTTCTTGCCGGCGAGCGCCAGCCGGGCCACCGGCCCTTCGACCAGGCGCCGCCAGAAGGCGCGCCGGGCCGCCGGGTCGGCAACCAGCGCATTGGCTTGGGCGCGAAAAGTCCGGGCAAGATGCGCCAGTCCGCCGATGCGCTCAGGCAGGGCCGCTTCGATCCGGGCGCGCAGCAAGGTCGCCAGGCTGGGCGACGCGCCGCCGGTCGAGACCGCGACCACGACGTCGTCGCGATCGACGATCGCCGGCACGATGAAATCGCTGAGTTCCGGCCGATCGACGACATTCACCGGCACGCAAGCGGTCTTGGCGACGCGCTGCGCCTCGGTGTCGCGCGAAAGATCGTCGGTGGCGACCAGGACCGCAGCGACGCCTTTGAGTTCGCTGAGGCTTGCCACATCGGCGCGCCTCACGTCGGCTCCGGCGGCACGCGCGAGCTCGGCGCGCCGTTCGGCGGCGCGGCCTTGGCCGACCACGACGACCCGGCGGCCGGTCATGTCGAAGAACAGCGGCAGGTGTCTCATGACATCAGGCTGCGTAGCAGCATGCTGATGGCCAGCATGGCGACCGCCTGGCCGGCCGCGACCAGCCACAGGACGGCACTGGGATGGCGCTCGAAAAAGCGCCGCCAGGGAGAGGGCGTAAAAAGATCGGTATAAGCCATGGAACGCTCCGCCCGAGACTGAAAACCCTGCTGCATTCGATCTGGGCGTTTGTGCCATGTTCGCCAGAACGTGAATTTCCGAAGGTTTTTGCCTCTTCGGCAAAATCTTTTGCCGGCTCCCCGGCCGGAGAAAATTCCTCCCGCACGGTCTTTTTGCCGCCCTTGAAGGTGGAAAAGCCCTTCCTAAATTCCTTCACGTCAGCCGTGCCCATCCCGGGGCGGCGACAACCTGACATCGCTCATTAGGAGGATGACTAAAATGCGTGCTTTCGACTATTCGCCGTTCTATCGCGCCACCGTCGGCTTCGATCGCGTCTTCGATCTGCTCGATTCGGTGGCTGGCCAGGCCAGCAACGGCTACCCCCCGTACAACATCGAGAAGTCCGGCGACAACGCCTACAAGATCGTCATGGCGGTCGCGGGTTTCGCCGAGTCCGAGCTCAACGTGACCCAGAAGGAGAACGAGCTCCTGGTCGCCGGCAAGACGGCAGCCAACGGCAGCGACGAGAAGCAGTTCCTCTATCGCGGCATCGCCGGGCGCGACTTCGAGCGCCGCTTCCAGCTCGCCGACCACGTCAAGGTGGTGGGCGCCAAGCTCGCCAACGGCCTGCTCACGGTCGAGCTGCAGCGCGAGATCCCGGAGGAGAAAAAGCCCCGGACCATCGCGATCGCGGCCGAGGCGCCGAAGCCGGCTCTGACCCACTAACGGCTGGATGACGGACGCGGCCTGCAGCCAGGCCGCTCCACGAAGGGCGCCGCGGGACACCGCGGCGCCCTTTTGTCATTTGGGTGCGTGCTTGCCGGTGAGCTGCGGCGTGTGCGGGCCTTCCTTGCCGGTTTCCT
>JBPYDO010000361.1:0-26343 GCA_051985755.1 Reyranella sp.
CTTGCAGGACGGCGGCTATCGGCTGGAGAAGCTATTACCCATCGACCAGTTCCTGTGGTCGGTGCATGTTGAGCTGATTGCCCTCTTGGTCAAATGATCAAGTCAGGAGACGCATGCGCCGAGCGTATCTGCCGATCATCGCCATAGCCTTGCTAGCGGTTTCCCATGCGGCTGCCGCACAAAGCCTGCAGGGCAGCGATGCTGAGAGGCTCAAGGCGGTGGTTGCGGCGGCCGCCCGCCACTTCACAAGCCTGCGGGATGCGCCGTCCAACAGCACCGTCGAAGGCGTCAGATGATGGGAGGCGACAGTTTCGCTGGGTGGCGGACCTCCCTGCATCGTATCGGACCGGGACAGGTCCGGGGAATATGCGGTGGAGTGCCCGCTCTACTCGGGATCTGTCCGCGGCGCTGCGGACGTTGCATTCGCGCGCGGCGTCGCAATTGCGAACGCTGCGACCGATCGCCGTTGGCGCGGCGAGAAATCGTCGAGCGCCTCGCTCGGCCAGCTCCGCTATACGCTCACCCGCCCAGGCTTCCCCGATATCGACGTCCTGTGGACGACCGACCGGGGAAGCGACCATCACGACGTTCTGATAGTCGTCAGTTCAAGGTGACACGCTCGCAACGGGCAGGAGAGACGCTGATATGACGGGGATGTTCGATCTTTCCGGCAAGGTGGCCGTGGTGACGGGAGGCAGCCGCGGCATTGGCCGGGCGATCTGCGAGCAGATGGCGGCGCATGGCGCCAGGGTCGTGGTCTCGAGCCGCAAGTTGCCGGCCTGCGAGGAAGTCGTGAAAGGCATCAAGGCCAAGGGCGGCGAGGCGATGGCGGTCGCCGCCAGCATTTCCGACAAGGCGCAGCTCGAGAACCTGATTGCCGAGGCGCGCAAGGCCTACGGCAGGATCGACATCATGGTGTGCAACGCCGCGTCCAATCCCTACTTCGGGCCGCTCACCGGACTGAAGGAGGAGGTGTTCCTCAAGATCATGCAGAACAACGTCATGTCGGCACTGTGGGTGATGAACCTGGTCGGGCCCGAGATGGCGGAGCGCAAGGATGGCGTGTTCATCATCGTGTCGTCGATCGGCGGCCTGATCGGCTCGCCGCATATCGCCGCCTACAACATGAGCAAGGCGGCCGACATCAATCTCGTTAAGTCGCTCGCCCTTGAATGGGGCAAGCACAACATCCGGGTGAATGCGATTGCGCCCGGCCTGATCCAGACCGACTTCGCCAAGGCGCTGTGGGACAACCCCGAGATCCGCAAGGCTTCGGAGGGCCGCGCAGCGCTGCGGCGCATCGGTCAGCCCGATGAGATCGGCGGCGTCGCGGTGTTCCTTGCCTCGAAGGCCGGCAACTTCGTGTGCGGTCAGACCATCATCGCCGACGGCGGTGTGATCGGCATCAACGGCTAGAGCAGCGCCCGATCGCATGGAACCGCGCGCGGTTCCATGCGATCGGGGGAAGCTGCTCTAGAATCTCAAGAATCTAGAGCACGACCTCCCGCCCAACTGATCCCAGTTGGGCGGGACGTGCTCTAGGCGACGTCCAGTTCGCACCACACCGGCACGTGGTCGGACGGATCGGGGCGGCCGCGCTCGGACTTGTCGATGCCGACCTGGGTCAGCCGGTCGGCGGCTTGCGGCGACAGCAGCAGATGGTCGATGCGCAGCCCGTTGTCCTTCTGCCAGGCACCGGCCTGGTAGTCCCAGAAGGTGTATTGCGGCCCGTCGAGGTGATAGGCGCGCACTGCGTCGGTGAGGCCGAGATTGAGCATGGTGCGCAGTGCCGCGCGGGACTGCGGCTGGCAGAGCGCGTCATCGGCGAACGCCGTGGGGTTGTAAACGTCGGCATCGGTCGGGCAGACATTGTAGTCGCCGCCCAGCACGAACATCTCCTCGGTCGCCAGGAGCTGCTTGGCCCGCGTCGCCAAGCGATCCATCCAGGCGATCTTGTAGGCGAACTTGTCGCTATGGATGGGATTGCCGTTGGGCAGGTAGAGGCCGCCCACGGTCAGCGGGCCCTTGGACGCCTGCACCTTGCCTTCGATGTAGCGCGCCTGCTCGTCGCCCTCGGGATCAGGCAGCGACCGAGCGGTAATCTCGAACGGATGGGGCGAAAGAAAGGCCACGCCGTTCCAGCTCTTCTGGCCGACGATTTCCACCTTGTAGCCGGCGGCCTCGACTTCGAACCGCGGGAACTGTTCCTCCTGCGCCTTGATCTCCTGCAGGACGACGACGTCAGGTCGGGTACGCTTCAGCCAGTCGACGAGGTTCGCCGTGCGCCTGCGCACGGAGTTGATGTTCCAGGTCGCGATCTTCATCGCGGCCGGGTCACACGCTGAAGGAGTTGCCGCAGCCGCAGGAGGAGGTGGCGTTGGGGTTCTTCACCTGGAACGACGACCCGACCATCTCCTCGACGTAGTCGAGCTCGCTGCCCTTCAGAAGCTCGAGCGAAGTGGCGTCGACCAGCACCTGGGCGCCGTTGCGCTCGATCACGAGGTCGTCGTCGTTGCGCTGCTCCTCGAAGGAGAAGTTGTACTGGAAACCCGAGCAGCCGCCGCCCTGGACGGCCACCCGCATCATCACGGGCTTGGCTTCCTTGGCGGCTAGGAAGGCGATCCGCTTGGCGGCGCTTTCGGTGACGGAAAAGTCGGTCCCACTCATGGCTACAAGATGTGGATTGCGCAGGGATTCGTCAATCCTGTCGCAATGCCAGCAAAACCATGCGCCTCTTGGGTTTTCCCGCCTACGCCCGAGCCCGCAGGCGCTCGCGATGCAGGATATATAGGCCGGATCCGATCACCAGGGGCAGCCCGTACCACACAGCGGGGGATGGCTGCTCGCGGAACCAGAGGTAGCCGTAGAGCATGGCCGCGGCGATCGAGCTGTAGTCGAAGGGCGCCAGGACCGAGGCCGGGGCCAGCCGAAGCGCGCGCGTGACCAGGATCTGGCCTGCGCCGCCGATGATGCCGAGTGCGCACAGCCAGAGCCAGTCTTCCAGCGGCGGCCACTTCCAGTCCGGCAGGGCGCAGAAAAACGACACGATGCTGGCGACCAGGCAGTACCAGAAGATGGTGGCAGCGTCGTGGTCATAGCGGCTGGCCAGCCGCGTCAGCACGGTCGAGAGCGAGTAGGAGAAGGTCGCCAGCAGCACGACCAGCGAGATCCAGTGGATCGACATGGTCCAGGGCTCGAGGATCAGCAGCACGCCGATGAAGCCGACCGCGACGGCGCTCCAGCGGCGCCATCCGACCGCCTCGTCCAGGATCGGCACGGCCAGCGCCGCCATGAACAGGGGGGCCGCGTAGGAGATCGCGTAGGCGTCGACCAGAGGCATGCGCGGGAAAACATAGAAGAAGCCCAGCGTGCTGCCGAAGCCCGCGGCGATGCGGCAGGCCTGCAAGAGCGGCCGGTTGCTGCGCACCAGGCGGATGCCGCCGGCGCTCCGGTAGAGAAAGTAGAGCGGCAACAGGGCGATGCCGGTGCGAAACAGCATCATCTGGAAAGGCCCGTAAGTGTGACCGAGCCATTTCACCAGTGCGTCTAGCGTGGAGAACAGCGCAAGGGCCGCGATCCTGGCGTAGATGCCGCGCAGGGTAGGGGAAGTTTCGTCGAGCAAGCAGGCTATTTGGCTTGGCCGGCGTCCTTCCGTAAAGTGAGATGGGCGAGAGGTACCATCGCGGTATGAGCGGCATGGGGATGAACTGGCTGTTCGGCCGAGGCAACGCGCCGCGCGCTCCAGTGGTCGTCGCCTTCTTGGTGCTGGTGAATGCACTCGCCCTGCGGGCAACCGACCCGGAGGGCCTCGGCCGGCTGCGGGACACGGCGTTCGACTATTACCAGCGCCTGCTGCCGCGTCGGGTCGCCGACGACCTGCCGGTGCGCATCATCGACATCGACGAGGCGGCGCTCGCCAAATACGGCCAGTGGCCGTGGCCGCGCTCGCTGCTCGCTGAGCTCACAGACAAACTCCGCGAAAAGGGCGCCGCCGCCATCGCTTTCGACGCGGTGTTTGCCGAGCCTGACCGCCTCGGCGCCGACAATGACGCGATCTTTGCCGAGGCGATCAAGCGGGCGCCTGTAGTGACCGGGTTCGGTTTCGATCCCAGGGGCGGCAAGAACCCGCCACGCCGCGAATATGGCGTGGCCCACAATAGCGGCGAGAAGGATGCGGCCGCGGTGCCCGACCTGATCCGCGACTTCATCCCGCGCCAGGCCGGCGTGGTGACGACCATCGACATCCTGCAGTCCGCCGCCAAGGGCGACGGCGCGGTGAGTACCGAGGTCGAAAGCGGCATCGTCCGCGAGGTCCCGCTGCTGTTTCGCCTGGCCGGCCAGCGCGCCGAAGACCTGTTTCCCGCGCTGGCTGTCGAGGCGCTTCGCGTGGCGCAGGGAGCCTCGACCTACCTCGTGCGCTGGTCGGGCGCACAGGGATTGGAATCATTCGGAGCGCGCACCGGGGTGGGCTCCATTCGCGTCGGGCAGGTCAATATCGACACCGACGCCCAGGGCCGCATCGTCCTCTATGACAGCGGCCACATCCAGAACCGGTTCATTTCCGCCAAGGACGTGCTGGAGGGAACTGCGCCGGCCGACAAGATCGATGGGCACATCGTCTTCGTCGGCACTTCGGCGGTCGGCCTGAAGGACCTGCGCAACACGCCGATTCAGGATTCGGTACCCGGCGTGGAGGTGCACGCCCAGATCACCGAGCAGATGCTCACTCAGACGTTCCTCGAGAGACCCGACTATGCCGACGGAGCGGAGTTCCTCTACCTCGCCGTGATCGGGCTGATATTCGTCGCCCTGCTGCCGCGTCTGTCGGCGGCGCGCATGGCGCTGGTGGCCGTGGTGTTCGTCGGCATCGGCATTGCGGTGCCCTGGTTTGCCTTCTCGCGCGCCCATCTGCTGTTCGACCCGATCTATCCGCCGGTGACCCTGGCCGCGATCTATGTCAGCGGCTCGTCGCTCGCCTTCATGCGGGCCGAGCGCGATCGGCGGGAGATCCGCAGCGCCTTCAGCCTCTACCTGTCGCCGCACCAGGTCGAGGCGGTCATACGCGATCCCGACCAGCTGGCGCTCGGCGGCGCGATGCGCGAGATCACCGTCATGTTTACCGATGTGCGCGGCTTTACGACGATCTCCGAGCAATTCGATCCGCCGGGCTTGACCCGGTTCATGAACCGCTTCCTCACGCCCATGACCGACATCATCCAGGCGGAGGATGGCACCATCGACAAGTACATGGGCGGCGCCATCATGGCGTTCTGGAACGCGCCGCTGGAAATCGAGGGTCACGCCGCGCGGGCCTGCGAGGCGGCACTCATGATGCAGGCGCGGTTGCGCGAGCTCAACGATGAATGGAAGGCCGAGGCCGAGGCGGAGGGCCGCAAGCACATCCCGGTCAATATCGGCATCGGGCTCAATACCGGCGAGGCTACGGTCGGAAATTTCGGTTCGCAGCAACGGCTGACCTATTCCTGCCTAGGCGACGAGGTGAATCTCGCCTCGCGCCTGGAGGGGCAGTGCAAGCCCTACGGCGTGAGCGTCATCGTCGGCGAGAAGACCTGCGCCAAGGTGCAGGACTTCGCCACCATCGAGCTCGATCTGATCATGGTGAAGGGCAAGACCGAGCCAGTGCGCATGTATGCCGTGATCGGCGACAAGACGATGAAGCAGACCGAGGAGTACCTGAAACTGATCGAACGGCAGGCGGCCTTCCTCAAGCTCTATCGGACAGCGGCCTTCGCCGAGGCTCTGGCAATGGTCGAGGAGTGTGCCAAGGCGGCCGAGGCGGTGGGCTGGCCGCAGCGCTACTACGACATGATGCGCGAACGCGTCGACAGCCTGATCGACGACTCGCCGACCGACTGGAACGGCGTTTATGTCGCCAAGGAGAAGTGAGCTTTCGGCCATCGAATCGGTGGTCTGCCGCGATGTCGGCCGCAAGACCGCCGATCTGATGGCCGCGACGCGAGGCGAGCTCGCCGCTGCCGCCGAAAGCCTGGCCCGCGCGAGCGGCGTCGGCTTGATCACCGGCTTTTTCGTGCCGCGCGACGATGTTGCCGCGCCCGAGACCGATGGTCCGGTCGGCACCGCTCTGTTGGCAGCGGCCCTCTCAGCCTGCGACGTGGCCACGCGCCTTGCCGTCGACGCGCCGTGCCTCGCTGCCGTCAAGGCAGCCGCGGCTGCGGCGGATGGTAAAGTGCCGGTGGAAGTCGTCGCCGACGTTGCGGCCACGGCTGCGAGATGGCGCGAGGCGAGTATCGACCACGTCATCGCCATCGAGCGCTGCGGGCGCAGCGCTGACGGCAAGCCGCGCAACATGCGGGGCGTCGATGTCTCGCCTTGGACCTTGCCGCTTGACGATCTGTTCGCCGATGGCCCGTGGAAGCGGCTGGCGGTTGGCGACGGCGGCAACGAGATCGGCATGGGCAAGCTGCCGGCCGGCCTGATCGCGCGCAACGTGCCCAATGGCGAGAAGATCGCCTGCGTGACGTCCTGCGACCATCTCATTGTCGCCGGCGTCTCCAACTGGGGGGCGTATGGCCTGATGGCGGCGCTGGCGGTCGTGCGGCCGGAGTGGCGCGACAGGATCGCGATGTTTCTGACGGCGGAACGCGACCAAGCCGTGACGCTTGCCGTCATCGCCGCAGGCGGAGTGGACGGCGTGACGGCCAAGCGCGAGCCCACCGTCGACGGCTTCGGCGCCGATGTACATGGCGCCCTGATCGCGGAATTGCGGCGCATTGCCTGGGGGAAGGCCGCGGCCTAGTTTGCGCCGCCATGGAAAATCCCTACCAGCCGACCCATCCGGAAATCCGCGACGCCGTTCGCCAGCTCTGCCTCAAATTCGACGGCGCCTACTGGCGCAAGCTCGACCGCGAGCGGGGTTATCCCACGGAGTTCGTGAAGGCACTGACAGAGGCCGGCTGGCTGGCGACGCTCATCCCCGAGGAATATGGCGGCGCCGGGCTCGGTATCTCGGCCGCGGCCGCGGTGCTTGAGGAAGTCCAGCGCGCCGGCTGCAACGGCGCCGCCTGCCACGCCCAGATGTACACGATGGGAACCGTGCTGCGGCACGGCAGCGCCGAACAGAAGAAGCGCTATCTGCCGGCCATTGCCAGCGGCGAGCTTCGCCTGCAGGCGTTTGGCGTCACCGAGCCGTCGAGCGGCACCGACACGCTGTCGCTGCGCACGATGGCAGTAAAGAAGAACAACAGTACTTACGTCGTGAACGGCCAGAAGGTGTGGACCAGCCGCGCCGAGCATTCCGACCTGCTGCTGCTGCTGGCGCGTACGACGCCCAAGGAGCAGGCCAAGAAGCGCACCGAGGGGCTGTCGGTCTTCCTGGTGGACATGCGCGGAGCGCTGGGCAAGGGCCTGACCATCCGGCCGATCCGCACGATGATGAATCACAACAGCACTGAAGTGTTCTTCGACAACATGGAGGTACCGGCCGAGAACTTGATCGGCGAGGAGGGGCAGGGGTTCCGCTACATCCTGGGCGGCATGAACGCCGAGCGCATCCTGATCGCGGCTGAGACGATCGGCGATGCACGCTGGTTCATCGAGAAGGCGACCGACTACGCCAAGGAGCGCAAGCTGTTCGGTCGGGCGATCGGCCAGAACCAGGGCGTGCAGTTTCCCATCGCGCGTTGCTATGCGCAGACCGAGGCCGCCGACCTCATGGTGCGCAAGGCGGCGACGCTCTACGAAGCGGGCGTGCCCTGCGGCGCCGAGGCCAACATGGCCAAGCTGCTGGGCTCGGAGGCGGCCTGGGCGGCGGCCGACATGTGCCTGCAGACGCACGGCGGCTTCGGCTTCGCCGAGGAGTACGACATCGAGCGCAAGTTCCGCGAAACCCGGCTCTACACGGTGGCGCCGATCTCGACCAACATGATCCTGAATTTCGTCGCAGAGCACGTATTGGGTCTGCCGCGCTCCTATTAGAGCAGGCTCTTGACCACGTGCAGGACGGTGTAGGGACCGACGATCATCAGGAACAGGGTCCACAGCGTCGTGAGCCCGGTGAAGATCCAGCCCAGCACGGCCATCACGCCGTCGCGTTCGATCAGCGCCAGACAGAAGAACAGGATTGCCCAGGCCGGCAGCAGGTTGTCGAAGGGAATGGGAAGGGCGAGCACGACGATCAGCACAACCCAGGCGAATTGCAGGACGCGACGGGCTGTGCCTCTGACCCACCATTCGCGACGCGACCGGATGGCGCGTTCCAGGCGCTCGATGCGTGGGCGCGCCCGTCGCAGGAAATCCTGAAGCCTGCCGCGCGGCAGGCCGCGCCGTCCGGCGAAGCGCGGCAGACGGGGCGTCGGCCGACCGAGATAGCCCTGCGCCACCAGGAGCAACATGGGAACGCCGGTGACGGTCGACAGGAAAGGTATGCCGGTGGGGATGCAGTTGGGCAGGTCGAGGGCCGCGACCATGAAGGCATAGGAGCGGCCCTCGAGGCCGCTTACGAAATCGTCGAGCGTCAGGACCGTCTCGCGCGGTCCCGCGAACAGCCGCTCCAGGGTCGACAGTAGCGGCTCGCGCTCGGTCATCGACCGGCGACTATCCGCCGGCCCTGGCCAGCAAGCGGCGGGCGAGCACGAGGTGAGGCCGGTCCAGCATCTTGCCGTCGAGCGTCAGCACGCCGGCGCCCGGGTTGCCCTCGAAGGTCGCGACGACGCGCTTAGCCCACGTGACCTCCTCGGCCGTCGGCGTGAAGACTTCGTGGATGATCGCGACCTGGTCGGGATGGATGGCGATCTTGCCGCCATAGCCCATGCGCTTGGCGTCGTTTGCCTCGGCGCGCAATCCCTCGACGTTCTTGATGTCCGGATAGACCGTATCGTAGGCCGTCACGCCGGCGGCGACCGAGGCCATCAGGTTGACCGTGCGGGCGAACTTGAAGGTGTCGTCGTAGACACCGGCCGCCGGTCCCTTGGCCAGCGCGCCAAGGTCGGCCATGAGATCCTCGCCGCCCCACGAATGACCGATCAGGCGCGCATGCTTGGCCGGTGCGCTGGTCAATGCGAGGACGGCGGCGGCGCTTTCGGTGGCGATAGTCAGGATGCGGGTCGTGCCTGCGGGAATGCCCTCGCGTGCTTCCAGCGCATCGAGCCAGGTGGCGAGCAGATCGAGGTCGCGTTGGCCGACGCACTTGGGGAACACGATCCCATCCGGCTTGCCCTGCATCACCACGGCAAGGTCGCCGAGCGTGAGCCCGGTATCGAGCGCGTTCACCCGCACATAGAGCTTTGGCCCGGATCGGTTCGCCGACCGGAGATAGTCCCGCACCATGTTGGCCGCGATCTTCTTGCGATCGGCGGCGACCGAATCTTCGAGGTCGAGGATCAGACCGTCAGGGCCGGAAGAGGGCCCCTTGGCGAGCTTCCGCTCGGAGTCGCCGGGAACGAACAGGAAGGATCGCATCGTCTCACCCTTTCCGCCGCTTGCGCATCAGCGCCTGGCGCTTGCATTCGGCGACGATCTCGCCGCGCTGGTTGGTGGCGGTGTGGGCGAATTCGACGATGCCTGCGTCGGCGCGCGACTTGCTTTCGCGCGCGGAGAGCACGGTCGTCTTCACCTTGATGGTGTCGCCGTGGAATACCGGCTTGGGAAAACGCACGTCGGTCATGCCGAGATTGGCGATTGTCGTGCCAAGCGTTGTGTCGTTGACGGTGATGCCAATCATCAAGCCGAGGGTGAACAGGCTGTTGACGATGCGCTGGCCGAATTCCGTGCCCTTGGCGAACTCCTCGTCGAGATGGAGCGGCTGGACATTCATGGTGAGCGAACTGAACAGGATGTTGTCCATTTCCGTCACCGTGCGCGTCCAGGCGTGATCGAACGTACGGCCGACGGCGAGCTCTTCGAAATACAGGCCTGCCATCTTTTCCTCTGCGAAAGTAGGCCCTTCTAGCACGAATGGACGCTGCCATGGACGGTGCTGGGCCGCCATCGTATCTATGCCGAGGCAAGCGACAGTGTGCGGGAGCGGACGACATGCGTGCGATGATCAGCGAAGCACCGGGCGGCCCCGAGAGCCTCAAGCTGATGGAGTTGCCTTCCAAGCCGCTCGGCAAAGGGCAGGTGCGCATCGCCGTGAGGGCGGCCGGAGTCAATTTCCCCGACACTCTGATCATTGCCGACAAATATCAGTTCAAGCCGCCTCGCCCCTTCGCGCCGGGCCACGAGGTGGCGGGCGACGTGACCGAAGTGGGCGAGGGTGTCGGCACCTGCAAGCCGGGCGATCGCGTCATCGGCTCCATCGCCCATGGCGGCTATGCGACCGAGGTGGTAGCCGACGAGGCGGCGCTGCTGCCGATGCCCGGGAACATGAGCTACGAGGATGGTGCCGCCTTCACCATGACCTACGGCACATCGTACTACGCGCTGAAGCAGCGCAGCAGCTACCGGCCTGGCGAAACGCTCTTGGTGACCGGTGCGTCGGGTGGCGTCGGGCTCACGGCCGTGGAGCTGGGCGCCCTGATGGGGCTCAAGGTGATCGCAGCCGTCGGCTCGGACGAAAAGATGGAGATCTGCCGCAAGTACGGCGCCACCATGTTCGTGAACTACTCGAAGGAGAAGATGCGCGACAAGGTGCGGGAGCTGACCGGCGGCAGTGGCGCGGACATCATCTATGACGCCGTCGGCGGCGATGCCTTCGACGAATCGATCCGCTGCATCGCCTGGTACGGTCGCCTGCTGGTGGTGGGCTTTGCCGCCGGACGGATTCCATCCCTGCCGGCCAACCTGGCGCTGCTGAAGAGCTGCGACGTGCGCGGCGTATTCTACGGCGCGTGGCGGGCGCGCGACCCGGTCGAATCGCGCAAGAATTTCGACGAGCTGTTCGCCTTGTATGCCGAGGGCAAGCTCCGGCCGCACATCTCCATGCGCTTTCCGCTGGAGAAGGGCGCCGACGCCATGAATGCCCTGCTATCGCGCAAGGCGACCGGCAAGGTCGTGCTGACCATGGCGTGAGGGGAAGGTGGCAAGGCTCGCGGGCAAGATCGCCATCGTCACAGGAGCCGCGTCGGGCATCGGTGCGGCCTCGGCCAAGCTGTTTGCCGAGGAGGGAGCTCGGGTGCTGGCGGTGGACCGGCCGGAGTCGGAAATCGCCACAGTCCATGCCGGCAGCAACGCCATCGCGCCGTTTGCCGTCGATCTCGCGACCGATGAGGCGCCCACGCGTATCGTGGCGGCAGCGCTCGAGAAATTCGGCGCCATCGACATCCTATTCAACAATGCAGGCGTCAGCGGCCGGTCGTTCGTCGAGGAGATGACCGACGCCGAATGGGATCGCGTCAATGCCGTCAATGTCCGGGCGATGTTCCGGCTGTGCCGCGAGGCCATTCCGGCGCTGAAGGCCAGGGCGAAGGAGAAGGGGCGGGCACGGATCGTCAACACCGCGTCGGTGATGGCTTTCGATACCGACTACGGGCTCGCGGCTTACTGCGCCTCCAAGGCGGGCGTCGGCGGCCTGACGCGCACGCTCGCGCTCGAGCTCGGCAAGTTCAACATCACCGCCAACTACATTTGCCCCGGCGCTATCTATACCGGCATGACCCGCACAAACTTCGACGACCCCAAGATCAGGGCGGTATGGGAGAAGAAGGCCGCCTTGCGCCGGCTGGGACAGCCGATCGACATCGCGCGCGGCGCCCTGCTGCTCGCCTGCGACGACGCCGACTTCATCACCGGCCACGAGCTGGTGGTCGACGGCGGCTTGACGCTCAGGACCTGAGGTCGGCCGTGCCCAATGTCCAGTCCTTTGCGGCCGAGTACAGCGAAGCGCGCGACAAGTTCCTGGCAGCCGCCCGCGTGGCGGGTGCTGCGACCCAGCGCTACGCCAATCCGGGCAAGGGACCGCGCGGCGAAGCACTGTCGACCGACGTGGCGCGGCTGGGGCCGGACGACGCCTCGCGCCTCGTGGTAACGATCTCCAGCACACACGGCGTCGAGGGCTATTGCGGCTCGGGCTTCCAAGTCGACTGGCTGGCGAGTGTCGGTGCGGCGGGCCTGCCGCGCGATACGGCGGTGCTGTTTGTGCACGCCATCAACCCCTACGGGTTCGCCTGGACGCGACGCGTGACCGAGGAGGGCAACGATCTCAACCGCAACTACGTCGATCACACCAAGCCCTACCCGGTGAACGAGGGCTATCTCGAGATCGCCGACCTCCTGGTGCCGGCTGATCTCAGCGAGAAGGCCGTTGTCGCAGCCGACGCAGCACTCGCCGCCTACCGCAAGAAGGTGGGCGACGTCGCTTACTATCGGGCGATGTCGGGCGGACAATACAGCCATCCCGACGGCTTGTTCTTCGGCGGCGGCGGTCCGTCGTGGTCCAACCGCACGCTGCACGCCATTGTCGACAAGTACCTGAAGGGCCGCGCCGATGTTGCCGTGATCGACTTCCACACCGGCCTCGGCCCGTACGGCTACGGCGAGCCGATCACGCACTACGATATCAACACACCGGGCTCGCGGCGGGTGCGCGCCTTCTGGGGAGAATCGGTGACCGAGTCCAAGCGCGGTCAAACCGCCTCGCAGGCGCGCGACGGGCTCGGGCACTACGGGCTCAATCGCGTGCTGGTCGAACCGGAGACGCGACTCACGATGTGCACTCTGGAGTTCGGCACCTTCGATCGCGAGAGCGGCCAGAAGGCCTTTCGTGCCGACCACTGGCTCCACAAGTACGGCGATCCTTTGGGCAAGGAAGCAGGGCCCATCCGCAGCGCCATGCGCCGGCAGTTCTATCCCGACACGGCGGACTGGAAGGAGGCCGTCCTGTTCCGCGGCCATCAGATCGTGCGTCAGGCGATCGCCGGCGTTCAGCGCGCAGCTGGCTGAGCACTGGGGACAAGCCGCCAAAAATCAATTCGTCAGCCAAGCGATCCTGCTAAAAAGCCGGCATGCGTGCTATCGGAGCGCTCGTCGCCTTCGGCGTGCTGACCGCGCTCAACTTGTTTTGGTGGTGGTGGCCCAATCGTCCGGTTCAAATCCCCGGCTGGACCAGTGAGCCCCTGCAGTGCGTGTCCTTCGCGCCCTACCGCCCCGGACAGAGCCCGCTGTCGCGCGATTTTCCCACGCCCGATCAGATCGACCAGGATCTGAAGCGCCTGCAAGGCAAGGTGCGCGCGGTGCGCACCTATTCGGCCGGCGAGAATCTCGAGGCCGTTCCGCAGCGCGCCGGCAAATACGGGATCAAGGTCTGGCACGGCGCCTGGCTGAACAACAACGAAAAGGAGAACCTCGAGCAGATCAATCTCTTGATCGACCACGCCAATCGGTACCCCGATACGATCGAGCGGGTGATCGTCGGCAACGAGGTGCTGCTGCGCAAAGACCTGACGGTCAGCCAGCTGCGCGCCTACATACGCCGCGTCAAGCAACGCGTCCGCCAGCCGGTGACCTATGCCGACGTCTGGGAATTCTGGATGCGCAATCCGTCGCTGGCCGACGACGTCGATTTTATCACCATCCACATTCTGCCCTATTGGGAGGACGAGCCCACGGGGCTGGAGCGTCGCGAGCCCGATGGCAGGCTGAGCATCGACAAGCACCTGACGGACATCTATCGCATGGTGCAGGATCGCTTTCCCGGAAAGAAGATCGTCATCGGCGAGACCGGATGGCCGGCCGATGGGCGCATGCGGTCCGACGCACGGCCGGGCCGCGTCGAGCAGGTGCGCTACTTTTCGATCTTCCGTTCGATCGCCGCTCGCGAGCACTTCGACTACAACTTCGTCGAAGCCTTCGACCAGTACTGGAAAGCCCGCCAAGAGGGCACCGTCGGTGCCACCTGGGGGCTGCTCGATGCTTATCGCAACGACAAGTTCCAGCTGGGCAAGCCCGTCGTGGCCGAGCCGCATTGGCGCATGCTGTTCGCCCTGTCGACGATCCTGGCCGGGCTCCTGGTGCTCGCGTTCTTCAGCTGGCGCACAAAGGCAGGGGCCCGGCAGATCGCCATCTTCGGCGCCTTCGCCCAGGCGATCGCCACCTGTTACGTGCAGTCGGTATGGATCGACCTGTCGCGCACCTTCTACTTCGAGAAGATGCTGGGCGTGGCATTCTGGGCCCTATTGCTGGGCGCCTTCAGCTACGCCCTGCTGCGCGGCATCGCCGACAGTCTGACGGGACGAATGGCCGATCCCTCGCTCTATGGCGCGCGGGTGCGCGAGGCCTGGACCGCGTGGCGTGCCTTGCCGCGCTTTCGCATCCTGCAGCGCGTCGACCTCTTGGCACAGGTCCTCTATCTGGCGCTGACGGCGATCTGCATCTTCTATCTCGTGGTCATAACCATTGATTGGTATGACGGCGTGATCCGCCTCAGCCCGACCTGGTTTCGCCAGATTGCGATCGACGGCCGCTACCGCGATTTCCCGATCTGGAGCTTCGTGATTCCGAGCGTCGTCCTGATCGCCTGGAAGGTCTTAACGGCACTCAGGGCGGAAGCCGCAATCCGGCAAGGCCGATGGACGCGGGCGCTCTCGTTCGGCCGCCTGCTCGGCTATGACGGCAGCCGCGGCGTCGTACGCATGCACCGCTCGCTCGATCGTGTGCGGCCGGTGCTGCCGGAAATCATTCTGGCGCTGCTGCTGATCCTCTGGTCAGCCGCCATGCTGATCACGGAGGGCGCGATCAAGCTCTATGACGGGGGCGCCGGCGGCTTCGTCGCAGCCGATGGTGGCCGCTGGGTAATCAGGACACTTTTCTGGAACACCCAGGCGGACTGGTTTGCCGGTCTCGCAGTGCTGATGGCGGTGCCCTATCTCGCCACGATATACCTCTCCTTGCGCGAACCTCTGGCAGAACCGCCACCGGACTCCTATACCAGCAAGTGGTAATCCCAGAGCCGGGAGCGAAGTCATGGAAATCAAAGGCGAATACCGGATCGCCGCTCCGCGCGACAAAGTCTTCGCGGCGCTCAACGACCCCGCCACCCTGCAGGCCTGCATCCCCGGATGCGAATCCCTGGAAAAGACGTCGGACACCGAGATGAAGGCGAGGGTTCGCCTGCGCATTGGGCCGGTGAGCGCCACGTTCGGCGGCAAGGTGACCCTGTCGGACATCGACCCGCCCAACGGCTACCGGATCACCGGCGAGGGCCAGGGAGGGGCGGCGGGATTCGCCAAGGGCGGGGCCGTAGTGAAGCTGCAAGACGACGCCGGCAACACCGTTCTCACCTACGACGTCGATGCGCAGGTCGGCGGCAAGATCGCGCAAGTGGGTGCGCGGTTGATCGACGGCACGGCCAGGAAGCTGGCCGATGAATTCTTTGGCAAGTTCGCCGGCATGGTCGGCGGCCCCGCTCCAGCGGCCGCCGTGGCCGGGGCCAACACCGGCGGCGCGGTTGTGTCGCAAGCTTCCGCGACGGCTGCTGCAACGCAGCGCGGCTACCGGCATTGGCTGATCATCGCCATAGGCGCGGCGGTCCTGATTTTGATCTTTCTACTCAGGCGATAGCCGCACTCTCAGCAGCGTTTTCCTTCACCAGTAATTCGCTTGACCGCCGCATCAGCGGCTTGCCAGAGTCCGGCCAACATCCCCGCGGCACGCATCCGCACGGCCGCCTGAACCAACAATTCCAGGGAGAGGATAGATGACCATATCCGTTGCCATGACCGTCAACGGCCAGGCCGTTTCCGGCAAAGTCGAAGCCCGCACATTGTTGGTTCAATTCCTGCGCGAGCATCTCGGCATGACAGGAACCCATGTCGGCTGCGACACCAGCCAGTGCGGCGCTTGCGTCGTGCATGTCGACGGCAAATCGGTGAAGTCCTGCACTATGCTTGCCGTGCAGGCCGAGGGCGCGAAGGTGATCACCATCGAGGGCCTGGCCGAGAGCGCCGACAAGCTGCACCCCATGCAGGAGGCGTTCCGGGAGAACCACGCCCTGCAATGCGGCTTCTGCACGCCGGGCATGGTGATGAGCGCCATCGACATGGTGAAGCGCCACAACTACCAGCTCGACGAGGCGACGGTGCGCCGCGAGCTCGAGGGCAACCTTTGCCGCTGCACCGGCTACCACAACATCGTGAAAGCCATTCTGGCCGCCGCGCCAGCCATGAAGACAGCAGGGGTGTAACGCCATGACCGCCGCCACTGGAATCGGCGCCCGGGTCAAGCGGAAGGAAGACCAGCGCTTCCTGACCGGCACCGGCCGCTATGTCGACGACTTGCCGCTCGCACGCGCAACCTACGCGTATTTCCTGCGATCGCCGCATGCCCATGCCGGGATCAAGAGCATCGACACCTCGGCGGGGAAGAAAATGCCTGGTGTGGTCGCGATCTTCACCGGCAAGGACACCGCCGATGCCAAGGTCGGTGGCCTGATCTGCGGCTGGGTGGTAAAGGACAAGAACGGCCAGCCACACAAGGCGCCGCCGCATCCGGTGATGGCGGTCGACACCGTGCGCTATGTCGGCGACACGGTCGCCATGGTCGTGGCCCACAGCCATGACGAGGCCAAGGACGCCGCCGAGTCGATCAAGGTCGACTACGACGTCAAGCCTGCCAATGTCGATCTGGCGCACGCCCTCGACAAGGGCGCGCCGCAAGTGCATGCCGAAGCGCCGGGCAACCTGGTCTACGATTGGGAGATCGGGGTAAAGGCCGACATTGATGCCGCCTTCGCCAAGGCTGCGCACGTCACCAAGCTCGACATCGTGAACAACCGGCTCATTCCCAACGCCATGGAGCCGCGCGCCGCCGCGGCCGAGTACGACAAGGGCACGGGTCACTACACGCTCTGGTCGACCTCGCAGAACCCGCACGTGCTGCGGCTCATCCTGTCGGCCTTCGTGCTCGGCATTCCCGAGCACAAGCTGAGAGTGGTCGCGCCTGACGTGGGCGGCGGCTTCGGCAGCAAGATCTTCTGCTACAACGAAGAGACGATGGTGACCTGGGCGGCGGCCAAGGTTGGCCGCCCGATCAAGTGGACTGCCGAGCGCAGCGAATCCTTCATGACCGATGCGCACGGACGCGACCACGTCACCCATGCCGAGCTCGCCCTCGACAAGGATGGCAAGTTCCTGGCGATGCGGGTGTCGACCATCGCCAACATGGGCGCCTATCTCTCGACCTTCGCCACGGCGGTGCCGACCTACCTCTACGCCACCTTGCTGGCGGGGCAGTACACGACGCCATTGATCTACGCCAATGTGCGGGCGGCGCTGACACACACCGCGCCTGTCGACGCCTATCGCGGCGCCGGGCGGCCGGAAGCGACCTTTGTGGTCGAGAGCCTGGTGAGCCAGGCGGCCAAGGAGATGAAGATCGATCCGGCGGAATTGCGTCGCAAGAACTTCATCCCGCCCAACGCCTTCCCTTACCAGACGCCGGTGGCGCTGCAGTACGATTCGGGCAACTACCCGCCGATCATCGACGAGGCGATGAAGATTGCCGACTACAAGGGCTTCGAGGCGCGTCGGGCCGAGGCCAAGTCGCGCGGCAAGCTGCGCGGCATCGGCTTCTCGTCCTATATCGAGGCCTGTGGGCTGGCACCGTCGCAGGTGATCGGCCAGCTGGGCGGCGGCGTCGGCCAGTGGGAGTCGGCGCAGATCAAGTTCAATCCGACCGGCAACGTGCAGATCCTCACGGGATCGCACAGCCACGGCCAGAGCCACGAAACCACTTTTGCGCAGATAGTGGCCGACAAGCTCGGCGTGCCGATCGAGAACGTCGAGGTCGTCCACGGCGACACCGCGACGACGCCGTTCGGCATGGGTACCTACGGCAGCCGCTCGCTCGCCGTCGGCGGCTCGGCGATAACGAAGGCGGCCGACAAGGTCATCGCCAAGGGCAAGCGCATCGCCGCGCACCTGATGGAAGCGTCGGTCGCCGACGTCGTGTTCGAAAACGGCGTCTTCAAGGTCGCCGGCACCGACAAGAACGTGCCGCTCGGGCAGGCCGTGTTCGCAGCCTACGTGCCGCACAACTACCCGCTCGCCGAGCTGGAACCCGGCATGGACGAGAACGCCTTCTACGATCCGGCGAATTTCGTCTATCCGGCCGGCACGCAGATCTGCGAGGTCGAGGTCGATCCCGACACTGGCGAGACCGAGATCGTGAATTTCACCGCCGTCGACGATTTCGGCAACATCATCAACCCGATGATCGTCGAGGGGCAGGTGCATGGCGGCATCGTGCAGGGCGTCGGCCAGGCGCTCCTGGAGAACGCCGTCTACGACAAGGACACCGGCCAGCTGGTGAGCGGCTCGTACATGGATTACGCCATGCCACGCGCCGACGACGTGCCGTCGTTCAAGCTGGGCTACAAGGTCACGCCTTGCCCGCACAATCCGCTGGGTGTGAAGGGATGCGGCGAGGCCGGCGCTATCGCCGCGCCTGCCGCCGTCATGAACGCCGTCCGCGATGCGCTGGCGCCGCTTGGCGTCACCCACGTGCCCATGCCTGCCACGCCGCTCAGCGTATGGCAGACCATTCAGGGCGCGGCGCGCAAAGCGGCCGAGTAATTGGAGGCACAAGATGTACAATTTCGCCTATCACCGTCCCAAGTCGGTCGCCGAGGCGACCTCGCTGCTCAAGGGCAAGTCGGAGGCGCGCCCCATGTCCGGCGGCATGACCTTGATCCCGACGCTCAAGCAGCGGCTCGCCCGGCCGAGCGACGTGGTCGATCTCTCCGGCATCAAGGAACTGGCCGGCATCAAGGTCGAGGGCAGCAGCCTCACGATCGGCGCCATGACCCGGCACGCCGACGTCGCGACCTCGGGTGAGGTGAAGAGCAACATCCCGGCGCTGGCCGGGCTCGCCGCCCATATCGGCGATCCGCAGGTGCGCAACCGCGGCACGCTCGGCGGCTCGATCGCCAACAACGATCCGGCGGCGGACTATCCGGCGGCTGTGGTGGCGCTCGGCGCCACGGTCACGACAACGAGCCGCAAGATCCCGGCCGACGGCTTCTTCAAGGGCCTGTTCGAGACGGCGTTGGAGGATGGTGAGCTGGTGACCGCCGTCAGCTTCCCCAAGCCCGAGAAGGCCGCCTACATGAAGTTCCCGAACCCGGCGTCACGCTACGCCATGGTCGGCGTGTTCGTGGCCAAGACCGCGGGCGGCGTGCGGGTGGCCGTGACGGGCGCCGGGCCGTGCGTGTTCCGGGTGAAGGCGATGGAGGATGCGCTCGCCAAGAATTTCTCCTCGGCCGCCATCAAGGACATCAAGGTACCGGCGAGCGGGTTGAACAGCGACATTCACGCGAGCGCCGAGTACCGCGCCCACCTGGTGAACGTCATGGCGCGTCGCGCGGTGGACGCCGCCAACAAGTAACTTTTCCGCGCGATGGCGGTGCATCGAGGGGTGGTCAGACCACCCCTTTTTGCTGTTTGGACGAAAACGCCTCGGGTGCAATCGTTTCGCGTCTTTCACGCGAGGGGATCGCCATGACCTTGAGCACAGAACGACAGCAGGAGATGGATTATCTGGCGGCGAAGTTGTCCGATCTCATGAAAGCGTCCCGCGGTCCGGCCGAGAGCCGGGGCGCGACCTTCCTGCAGTGGGCGCAGTTTGCCGTGACCGGAATTGTAGCGACGATACTGGCCGCCTACGGGTTGATCATTCAGCAACATCAGCAAACGCAGGACGAACTGTTGAAGGAACAGCAGCAGCACGTCCAGGAGCAGGAAACCCAGGCTTCCAAGGCGAAAGTGATTCTGGATTTCATGCCGGCTTTGGCCGATAGCCAGGATGCGCCGAAGGCCAAGATTGCTTTGCAGGCCATCGAGAAATTCATCGACATAGACTTCGCCAAGAACGTCACTCTGATCGTCAACTCGCCGGCCCTCAAGGAAGGGCTGACGAGCATTCAGGACACAATTCAGGCGAAGCTGGTACCCGTTCCGACAACAGCTGTGGCGGCGGCGCCAGCCGCGCAGGTCACGGGTTGGGTCTATCTCGGCAATTACACCAGTGGTGCCTGGACATCGCGCTATTTCAACAATGAGAACCAGGCGGGTCTGCAAACCCCGCAGGAACTCGCCGCCGGCAAACCCACGATTGGCGTCAGGGCCGAGACCGGGGCGGTCAATCTCCGACCGCAGCCGCCAAGCAGCGGCACCCGTCTGACACCGACGGCGGTCGTCTCGGAAATCCGGGCCCGCGACAAGCTGAAGATTCAAGAAGTCCAGGCTGTGCCGGGAACGACCTTCTGGTGGGCGCACGTGACGAAAGTTCAGTAGGATGCGGAATGACCAAGGCGCTGGTGACGGGCTTCGAGCCGTTCGGCGGCGACAAGATCAATCCGTCGTCGCTGGCGACGGATCGCCTCAAGAAGCGCATCGCAGGCGTCGCCGTCCACACGGCGGTGCTGCCGTGCTCCTACGCCCACTCGGCTGAGGCGCTGCGCGCGGCCATCGAGGTGGTGCGTCCGGACATCGTGCTCTGCGTCGGCCTGGCCGGCGGCCGTGCCGAGCTCTGCCTCGAGCGTGTCGCGATCAATGTCCAGGATGCGCGCATCAGGGACAATGACGGCAAGCAGCCGATCGACAAGCCGGTCGTGAAAGACGGCCCGGCGGCGCATTTCGCTACCCTCCCGATCAAGGCCTGCGTCGCCGAGATGCGTCGGGCGGGCCTGCCTGCAGCGGTGTCGAACACGGCCGGCACCTTCGTCTGCAATCACATCTTCTATTCGCTGATGGATATCGCCGCGGGCCATCCCATCCCGATGCGCGGCGGCTTCCTGCATGTGCCCTACATTCCCGAGCAGGTCGCCAAGCTGGGCGCCGCACCGTCGATGGCGCTCGACGACATCGTGCAAGGCATCGAAATCATCGTGGCGGTGAGCGCCAACCGCACTACCGACATCCACACCGCCGAGGGGCGGCTGTCATAGGTTCGCCTATTCGGCGGCGAGGGCGAGCTGTGGCGGCTCGGGCTGCAGTCGCTGCGCCGCCGGTTGGACGGCCGGTCGCTTCACCCGGAACCAGGCGGCATAGAGAGCCGGCAGAAAGAGCAGGGTGAGCGCGGTCGCCACCAATAGGCCGCCCATCAGCGCCACCGCCATCGGGCCCCAGAACACGCTGCGCGACAGCGGCACCATGGCGAAGATCGCGGTTCCGGCGGTCAGCAGGATCGGCCGGGCGCGGCGCACCGTGGCGTCGACGATGGCATCCCAGGCGGCATGGCCGGCCGCAATGTCCTGGTCGATCTGGTCCACCAGGATCACCGAGTTGCGCATGATCATGCCGGCAAGGGCGATCGTGCCCAGCAGCGAGACGAAGCCGAAGGGTTGGCCGAACAGCAGCAGGAACAACGACACGCCGATCAGGCCAAGCGGCGCCGTCAGCATGACCAGCGCCAGCTTGGAGAAGCTCCTGAGCTGCAGCATGAGAAAGAGCATGGTCAGGAAGACCATGACCGGCATGATCTTGAAGATTGAGGCCTGGCTCTTGGCGCTCTCCTCACTATCGCCACCCACCTCGATGCGATAGCCGTGCGGCAGGCTGGCACGCACCGGCGCCAGCGCCTTGTCGATGCGGGCCGCGACATCCGGCCCCTGCACGCCGTCGGCCACGCCGGCGCGCACCGTCATCAAGAGGTCCTTGTTGCGCCGCCACAGGATCGGCTCCTCGAGCTCGAAGTGCAGCCGGGCGATCTGGGACAATGGAACGATGCCGCCGGTCGCGGTGCGCAGGTTGATAGCTTCGAGGCCGTCGAGGCTCAGTCGCTCAGCTGGCACCGCGCGCGCCACGACATCGATGGTCTCGGTGCCCTCGCGGTATTGCGTGACCACCACGCCGGAGAGAAGGGTCTGCAGGGTGTTGCCGAGAAGCTGCGAATCGACACCGAGCGCCCGCGCCTTGTTCTGGTCGACCTCCAGCCGCACGCTCTTGGCGAGCTCATTCCAGTCGAAGTTGATATCGCGCGTATCGGGGTCGGCCTTGAAAACCTGCCGCACCTGCTCAGCCACGGCGCGCACCTGCTGCGGATCCTCGCCCAGCACGCGGAACATCACGGGATAGGCGACGGGAGGGCCGTTCTGAAGGCGTTGCACGCGGCCGCGCACCGATTCGAAATCCTCGGCGAACAGCTTGCCCAGCGCCGCCACCACCCGCTCGCGCGCCTCCAGCCCCTTGGTCATGACGATGACCTGGCCGAAATTGGCGTTGGTGAGTTCGGGCACGGTGGGCAGGTAGAAGCGTGGGCTGCCGGCGCCGATATAGGACGTGTAGTAGGAGACGTCGGGGTTGTCGCCCAGCCACTTCTCGAGTTTAGCCACCTCGGCGTCGGTTGCGGCATAAGAGGCGCCCTGGGCCAGCCGCAGGTCGACGATCAGCTCGGGCCGGTTGGCGGTCGGGAAGAACTGTTTCTGTACCAGCCCAAACGCCATCATCGCCGCCGCGAAGGCGAGAGCCGTGATGGCGATCGTGGTCTTGCGCCGGCTGACGCACCATTCGACGATTCTGCGGAATAGGCGATAGAGGCGTCCCTGGTAGGGATCGGCGTGCTGTTCCTTGGGTTGCGGCAGCAGGCGGAAGCCGAGCCAGGGCGTGAATAGAACGGCCACGAACCAGGAGACGATCAGCGACAAGCCGACCACCCAGAAGATCGAATTGGTGTATTCGCCGGCGCTCGAGCGGGCGAAGCCTACGGGCACGAAGCCAACGGCTGTAACCAGGGTCCCGGTGAGCATCGGGAACGCCGTCGAGGTGTAAGCGAAGGTGGCGGCCTGCAGGCGGCCGAATCCCTGCTCCAGCTTCACCATCATCATCTCGACGGCGATGATGGCGTCGTCGACCAGCAGGCCGAGGGCAATGATCAACGCGCCGAGCGAGATGCGCTGGAAATCGATGCCGAGCAGCATCATGGCAACGAAGGTGATGGCGAGCACAAGCGGCACGGAAAGCGCCACGATCACGCCCGTGCGCACGCCGAGGCTCACGAACGACACGACGAGCACGATTGCCAGCGCCTCACCCAGCGAATGGATGAATTCCTCGAACGAGTTCTCGACGACCTGCGGCTGGTTGGCGACGCGGTGCACCGTGATGCCGACCGGGAGCTCGCGTTCGACCGCGGCCATGGTCTCGTCGAGCGCCTTGCCCAGGGTCTGCACGTTGCCGCCCGGCGCCATCACCACGCCGAGGCCGATCACCGGCTTGCCCTTGAAGCGCATGGCGCTTTGCGGGGGATCGGCGTAGCGGCGATGGATGGTGGCGACGTCGGCCAAGGTGAGGGTGTGGCCGTTGGCACTGAACGGCAGGCTGGCCAAGTCCTCGGCCGAGGTGGGTGCACCGTCGACACGGACGGCGACCCGCTCGCCGCGCGTTTCGACCGTGCCGGAGGCGACAACCGCGTTCTGCTTGCGGATGACGTCGAGGATCTGGTCGACCGGCACGCCCAACATGGCGAGCCGGGTGTGGCTGAACTCGATGTAGATTTTCTCATCCTGGACGCCGAACAGGTCGACCTTGGTGACGTCGGGCACCCGGAGCACGCGCTGGCGCACGTCCTTGACGATGGTCTTGAGCTCAGCCGGCGAGAATCCGTCGCCCTCGAACGCCCAGATCAGGCTGTAGGTGTCGCCGTACTCGTCGTTGAAGAAGGGACCGACGACGCCCTCGGGCAAGGTGTTGCGGATGTCGCCGACTTTCTTGCGCACCTGGTACCAGAGGTCGGGCACTTTGGCCGGCGGAACGTCGTCGCGCAGCGAGACGTAGATTACGGTCTCGCCAGGCTTGGTGTAGCTGGTGACGTTGTAGAAGTAAGGCAGCTCCTGCAGCTTGGTCTCGATCTTGTCGGTGACCTGCTGCTCGACCTCGCGGGAGGTGGCGCCCGGCCACGCCGCGGAAACCACCATCTGCTTGATGGTGAAGGGCGGATCCTCGGCCCGTCCGAGATTGAAGAAGGCAAAGACGCCGGCGAGCGTCAGCGCCAGCATGAAGAAGACGGTGAGTGTGCTGTTGCGCAGCGCCAGTTCGCTCAAGTTCGTGCGCGCAGCCATGGCGATCTCCCCGTGTTCAGGTAGCAGGGCGGGCGGCGAGGGCAGGCTGGTCAGTGGGCGGCGACTTCGCTCAAGAGCGGCGTCACCTTCTCGCCGGGCTCGAGCTTGTGCACGCCGGCGGTCGCTACCAGCTCGCCATCCTTCACGCCCGAAGCAAGCATTGCCGTGTCGTCTCGCCAGCGCGCGATGATCACCGGGCGCAGCTCGACGGCGCCGCTCTTGCGGTCGACGACCCACACCGCCGGCTGGGTGCCGCGCTGGAAGATGGCGCTGAGCGGCACCTCCGCGAAGCGCTCACGGTCGGGGCGCTCGAAGCTGAGGGTTGCCGTCATGCCGAGCCCGATGAAAGCCGGCGGCTCGAGGACCGTGAAGCGGGCGGGGAAGGTGCGTGTCGTCGGGTCGGCGCTGGGCGATAGCTCGCGCAGCCGCGCGCGATAGTGGCGTCCAGGCTCGGACCACAGCTCGAAGCTCGCCTCCGTGGCCTGCCGCACCAGGTTGAGCCGGTGCTCGGGCACTCCGACCTGGATCTCGAGTTCGTTGGTATGCGCCACGCGCACCACGCCCTGGCCTTGCGCCAGCACTTGGCCGACCTCGGCCTGCACGGCGGTGACGACGCCGATCGCATCGGCATGCAGTTCCGTATAGGCGAGGTTGTTCTCCGCGGTGGCGAGCTGGCTTTGTGCCTGCTCCACACGCGCCAACGCCGTTTCGGCGGCCGACCGACGCTGGTCGAGGGTTTGCGGCATGAAGGCCGCGGTATTGCGCAAGGCGAGGTACCGCTCGTGGTCGGTCTTGGCCCTGAGGTAGTCCGATTGCGCCGAGGCGAGGGCCGCGCGGGCGTTGTCGACCGCGAGGCGGTAGTCCGCTGGATCGAGGCGCGCAATGAGATCGCCCGGCTGAACCGTGGCGCCCACGTCCTTGAGGCGCTCCACGACCTTGCCAGCGACGCGGAAGCCCAGCGTGCTCTCAATGCGCGGCACCACCGTGCCCGCCAATGCCAGGGAACGGCTACCTGTGTGATAGGCGATCTCGACGACGCGGGCCGGCCGCGCGGGGGTGTCGGCGCTTACAGCTGCCGGACGGGCGGCGTCGGCGCGCCAGGCGAAGATGCCAAAGCCGGTCGCGGCCAGGATCGACACGCCCAGGATGGGGGCGGCAACCTTGAGCGCTGGGGATTTGTTCAGGAGGCGCATGGCGGGGGTCCCTCGTGGCGGGTACAATTCGTGTCGTGCGGGGCGTGTATGAACGCCGATAACTGAACATTGATAAGTTAACTACGTTCAGTTATATGTCAAGGGATGGAAGCCGACTTGTCCACTTTGCCTGCCGGGACCCGCAAAAAGCGCGGCGAGGGCCATACTCGCCGCGACGAAATCCTGTTGGCGGCCAAGGAGTTGTTCATCAGGGAGGGCTACGAGGCGACGACCATCCGCCGCATCGCCGAGGTCGTCGGGGTGTCAGCGCCCGCGCTCTACCTCTATTTCAGGGACAAGGACGCCATCCTTCTGGCGCTCTGCGACCAGACCTTCGGCTTCCTGCTCGAGCGGATGGACGAGATCGAGAAGCAAAGCCTGCAGCCGATCGAGCGTCTACGCCACTGCGGCGAGGCTTATGTCCGCTTCGCTTTGAACAATCCGCGTGAATACTGGCTCACCTTCATGTCGGGCCATACGCCCCGGCAGATTTCGCATCAGGGCGGGCACAAGCCGGAGGTGATCAACCCCAATCAGCCGGGCGCAAATGGCGCGATAGCCTTCTCCCGCCTGATGGGCATGATCCGCGACATCGAGAATGCCGGCATGTCGCTCCACTATCCGGTCGAAACCGCGGCCGAGCTGGTCTGGATGAGCCTGCACGGCCTGGCCGCGGCGATCATCAACAACCCGGAATTCCCCTGGACCAAGCGCGACACTCTGATCGCCGGCATGATCGACATGGTCATTCGCGGCGTGGTGAAGGCGGCTTAGCCAGGGATCAGGTCGGCGAGAGCACGTGGATCGTGCGGCTCGCCACGTGCTCGCGGGTCTTGGCTGCGTAGGCCGCCATGTGCGGCGCGGCCGCATGCGCCTTGAGCGCCTCGGGGCTTTCCCACTTCTCGACCACGACGAAAGTGTCGGCGCCGAATTTCGCGAACGGACCATCGGCATCCACGGCGGCGCCGTACTCGATGCAGCCCTTCTCCGCCCGCACGGCTGGCACGTTGGCGCGGAAATGGCCGAGGATCTCGTCGCGTTTACCCGGCTTGGCAGTGATGATGGCGATGACGTGGATCATGATTTCCTCCCGGTTTGCGCTCGCGCGCCCGTCCAGTATACGTCGTCTGGCGCTGAGGGAGAAAACGCATGGCCAAGCACAAGATCGCACTCATTCCGGGG
>JBPYDO010000362.1:0-6519 GCA_051985755.1 Reyranella sp.
CCATCTGGGCGCCCATGTTCTCGAACTTGTCGGCGAGCTCGATCTCCTTGGCGACGGTGACGCCGTCCTTGGTGATGCGCGGCGCACCGAAGCTCTTGTCGAGCACGACGTTGCGGCCCTTGGGGCCCAGCGTCACTTTCACCGCGTCGGCGAGTACGTCGACGCCGCGCAGCATGCGCTGGCGGGCATCGCCGCTAAAGCGAACTTCCTTGGCTGCCATTGTTCAATCCCTCTCGGATGTTTGTTGCTGAATGTTGATGGTTGGACCGGAAGCCTCAGGCGGCCTTCCGCATAGCGCCGGAACCCTCGAGGATTCCCATGATGTCGCTTTCCTTCATGATCAAGTACTCGACGCCGTCGAGCTTGATCTCGGTGCCGGACCACTTGCCGAACAGGATGCGGTCGCCGGCCTTCACGTCGAGCGGAACGAGCTTGCCGCTTTCATCCCGGGCGCCCGGGCCAACGGAGACGATCTCGCCTTCCATCGGCTTTTCCTTGGCTGTGTCCGGAATGATGATGCCGCCCTTGGTCTTCTCTTCCTCCGCGACGCGCTTGACCACGACGCGATCGTGAAGCGGACGGAACTTCATGCTGCTGCCTCCTTAACCCCTTGTTGAGCCTTGGCGGCCGAGCGGCCGCCTCAAGAATTACCTGTCAGCACTCACCGGTCGCGAGTGCCAAAGGCGTCGAGGATTTAGGGGTGTGGATGGGTGGAGTCAAGAATGCGGCGCGATTGCCGCAGCATCTCGTTTCGCACTGGCAGCAATCCTGAGAGAGTGCTGATAAGTACTTGATGTGGAACGAATTTTATTGGCTTTCCGTTACCGGAGCGTGACTATTCCGACACGAGCGTTGTGTCAAGGAGTGCCTCCATGGACCGCTGTTTTGTTGTCCAGCTTACCGACTACCGCATCACGACCGCCGAAATCCTGTACTGGATGCCCGACCACCGGCACCTTTTGCAAAGCTACGTTTGGCAGAACCTGGATCTGGCCCCCCGCTTTCCCAATCTGACGCGCTTCCTCGACTTCTGGCAGCGCAACCTTGAAGGCAAGCTGCACCGTGTGCGGGTGGCGAGCGCACAGCTGATCAAGCCCGCCGAATTCGACTTTGCGTCAGGCCTCTACAATCTGAACTGACACGCCGCCCTGCCGCAGATGGTCGGCGGCCCGCCGAGCCGCCCCGCAGACGAGCGCCGCGGGGCGGGCCCTGAATTAAATCAGACGACGGCGGCCAGACCTTCCTGCTCGACCGTGCGCTTGACGGCCGGACGGGCCTTCATCCGCGCGTAGTGCGCCGCGCAGTTCTTGGGCAGCGTCATCTTCATGCGCGCCGACGCCCAGAACTCGACATAGAAGAGGGCCGCGTCGGCGATCGAGAACTTGCCGGCCACGTACTCCTTGCCCTCGAGCGCCTTGTTCATGAGCTCGAGGCCCTTCTCCATGATCTCCTTGCCGCGCGCCTTGACCTTGTCGTGGTCTGATTCAGTCGGCGCGTAGTTGCCAGGGCGGAACATGCGCGAGAAGCCCTGCATGTGCATGGTCGAGACGACATAGTCCATCGCTTCCAGCGCCCGCGCTTCGCCATCGGGGTCCGTCGGCAGGAGTCCCTTCTCGGGATTCCTGCGCGCGAGCCAGGTGGCGATAGCGGGGAACTCGGTGAGCACCGAGCCGTCGTCGCGCTGCAGCGTCGGCACCTTGGACTTCGGGTTGATCTTCACGAACTCAGGGCCGTACTGCTCCTGCTTGGCGCCGTCGATCTTCTGCAGGTCATAAGGCTTGCCGATCTCCTCCAGCAACACATGGATGCCGATCGAGCAGGCGCCGGGCATGTAATAGAGCTTCATCGCTCACTCCCTAGTGGTCGGTTGTCAAAGACGCGGAACGCTAGAGATTCCCCATCACCGCTTCAAGCTCCGGCAGGGGCACAACGACGTGAAAATGCCACCACCCGATTTGCGGTTTCTCGCAAGTTACCTGGAGCGAAGCCTCGCCATCAGCGTCGGATGACGACGGGCAACGAGCGGATTCCCCGGATGAAATTGGAGTAGAGCCGCACCGGCGGACCCGCGACCTCGATCGCAAGATCGCGCTTCAGGATCTCCTCCCACAGGATGCGCAGCTGCATCTCGGCCAGCCGGTCGCCGACGCAGCGATGGATGCCGGCGCCGAAGCTCAAATGCTGGCGCACCTTGGGACGCTCGACGTCGAGCCGCTCGGGATCGGCGATCGCGCCTTCGTCGCGGTTGCCCGAGACGTACCACATCACGACCTTGTCGCCCTTCCTGATCGCCTTGCCGGCGAGCTCGGTGTCGCGGGTCGCGGTGCGCCGCATATGAATGACCGGCGTCTGCCAGCGGAAGATCTCGCATACCAGGTTCGGCACCAGCCTGGGATCGCGGCGCACCTTGGCGAGCTGGTCGGGCTGCTCAGCGAGCGCCATCAGCCCGCCGCTCATCGAATTGCGCGTGGTGTCGTTGCCGCCCACGATCAAGAGCGCCAGGTTGCCGATGAACTCGTTGAGCGGCATGTCCTTCGTCGCCTCGCTGTGCGCCATCATCGAGATCAGGTCGAACGAAGGCGGGCGCCCGGCGCGCTCCTTCCACAGCGCCGCCATGACATCCGCCATGCGGCGCAGCTCCGCCATGCGCTCGGCCTCGCTTTTCACCACGGCATCCTCGGCCGCGACATTGGCGATGGCCACGTCCGACCAGTAGCTGAGCGTGCGGCGCTCGGCCTGCGGGAAATCGAACAGCGTGGCCAGCATCATCGCCGTCAGCTCGGTCGAAACGCGGTCCACCCAGTCGAACGTCTCGCGGCGCGGCAGGCCGTCCAGTACGCTTGCCGTGCGCTGGCGGATCAGCTCTTCCATGTTGGCGAGGTTGGAGGGCGCCACGATCGGCGCCACCGTCTTGCGCTGTGCGGTATGGCGCGGCGGATCCATGCGGATGAAGTTGGGCAGCTCCTGGCCCTTGGGTTGGTCGGTAATCTGGATGCCGCCCAGCTCCGATGCGGAGGAATACGCGCCGTGGTCGAGCTCGACCGCCATGATGTCGGTGTAGCGCGTGACCGACCAGTAGGGTCCGTGGAGCCCATCGCGATGGTAGTGCACGGGATCGTCACGGCGCAGGCGGGCGAAATGCGGCCGCCAGCTGTCCTGGCGATAGAGCATCGGATCGCTCACGTCGACGTCGTCGACCATGGGCCAAGCGAGCCCATCGCGGCCGGCAAGGTCAAGACTTTTCGCCACGCCGCAGCTGGGTTATCGAGGCAGCATGGCCCGACCGACGCTCATCCTGCTGCCCGGCCTTCTGAACACGCGGCGCCTGTTCAAGCACCAGATCGACAGCCTCGCCGACATGGCCGACATCGCCGTGCCGGAACTCTTCCATCACGATTCGCTCGGCGCCATGGCCGCCATGGTCCTGCAGGCGGCACCGCCGCGCTTTTCGCTCGGCGGTTTTTCCATGGGCGGCTATGTCTGCTTCGAGATCCTGCGGCGGGCTCCCGACCGGGTCGAGCGGCTGGCTCTGATCGACACGCAGGCCGGCCCCGACACGGCGGAGGCGACGGCGCGCCGGCACGGCCTCATCGAACAGACCAAGTTCGGCAAGTTTCACGGCGTGCAGCCCTCGCTGTTGCCGCAGATCGTGCATCCCGACCGGCTCGCCGATCCCGCGGTCGTCCAGCCGATTCTCGACATGGCCCTCGAAGTGGGCGCCGACGAGTTCGTGCGCGAGCAAACCGCGATCATGGCGCGCCCCGACAGCCGCGCGTTGCTGGTCGACATCGAGGTGCAGACCGTGGTGATCGTCGGCCGCCAGGATCATGCGACGCCGCTCGTGCGGTCGGAGGAAATGGCGGCCGACATCGCCCACAGCCAACTGGTGGTGATCGAGGATTGCGGGCATATGTCACCCTTAGAAAAGCCCGCCGAAGTCACGGCGGCTCTTAGAAGATGGCTCAACACATGACGATCGCCTATGCCCGCGAGGACTATCTCGGCGCCGACGAATATATCGAGGTGGTGCGCAAGTCCGGTCTCAACCGCCCGATCGAGGATCGTGGCCGCGTCGAGCGCATGCTGGCGCATGCCAACCTGATCATCACCGCGCGCCAGGACGGCAGGATCGTGGGCTTCGCCCGCTCGCTCACCGACTTCTGCTTCTGCTGCTATCTCTCCGACCTCGCGGTCGACAAGGCCTGCCAGGGGCAGGGCATCGGCCGGCGCCTGATCGAGGAGACACGCCGCCAGGCGGGCGGACCGATGACGACGACCCTGCTGCTATCGGCGCCGACGGCCATGACCTACTACCAGGGCCTCAAGATGCCGCACGCCGACAACTGCTTCCTCTACAGAAGGGAGAAATGAAAACGGCCGCTCGCGAGGAGCGGCCGCTTGTCCTGAGGCGCAGCCGAAGGATCTGACGCGAGATCCTTCGCTTCGCTCTGGATGACATCATCGCCGCGTGAGCGGCGCTGATGTCACTTCTTCTGCACTTGCCCGCGGATCTCGCCGCCCTTGTTCTTGGCGGTGTGGATGTTGAAGTACCACTTGCCGGCCTGCAGGTCGGCGGCCTGCGCCGGAGTGAGGGTGGCCTCGCCGTTGATGGGATTCTTCGAGACATCCGGCGCCCCCAGGGCGACGCCGGCATTGGCGCCCGCCGCGGCAGGGCCGTGGAAGTGCGCCGCAACCGGCGGCCCGGTGAGCTTGTCGTACCTGACGCTGTAAGTGAGCTTGCGCGTCGCCGTGTCGTACGTCGCGCCCAGAGTGCCGTTGGCTGTGGTACCGGTCACCGGCGGTACCTCGCTCTGCGGGGTGAGGGCGGCGGTGTAGTTCTGGATTTCGGCGAACGCCGCCGGCGCAAAACCAAGCATAGTCGCAAGGCCGACGGCCGCGACGGTGGAACGCAAGACGGTGCTCTTCATGACTAGGGTGCCTCCTGTAGTTCGCCCCCGCACGCAGCCGGCGGGTGGTTGATCATAGCAACGATTTGAGAGGCAATCGCCAGGGACCCTTCACGTTCCCTTGAAGCGGCAAAGCCGTCATTTGCCCACAACGTCGCCCACCACCCTGACCCGGACCCGCACCGAATTGCCCGGCAGATAGGCCAGCGGCATGTCCTCGCTTTCGATGGTGGCGAGCGAGGCGCGGTCGGCCCCGGCGGCGACGGCCCGGTCGTTGGCGATGCCCTGGGCGGCGGAAAGCGCCTCGGCGCGGCTCAGATCCTTGAAGATCTGGTCGCATTCGCCCGAGACCTGGGCGATCGCGGCGCCCACCGCATTGGCGCAATCGCCATGCTGGACATGGATGACGTTGGAGACGCCCGGCAGCTTGTCCGGGATCAGGAAGGCGCCGCCGCCCACGGCGATCAGCGGCACGTCGCCCGCCTCGGTCTTCATGCGGTCGATCGCCTCCTCGGCCATGCGCGCCGCCTCGGCGAACACCTTGCGACAGGTCGCCGGGTCGAGATGCGCGACCTTCGCCCTGTCGCCCAGCCTGAGCACGTCCTGCGCCACGGCAATGTCGGTCGTGGTGAGCTGCCGGCCGCCGAAGGCGATGCCGTCCTTCAGCAGGCGATAGCCGACGGAAAGCGGCCCGACCTTCACCGGATCGAGCGAGACGTGGCTGCCGCCGCCCAGTCCGATCGACAGGAGATCGGGCATGCGAAACAGCGTGCGCACGCCACCCACCTTGACCACCGAATTGGCCTCGCGCGGAAAGCCATGCTTCAGCTGGCCGACATCGGTCGTGGTGCCGCCGACATCGATCACCATGGCGTCACTCAGCCCCGAAAGGTAGGCCGCACCGCGCATGGAATTGGTGGCGCCCGAGGCGAAGCTGTAGACCGGAAGGCGCCGCGCCTGGCCCGCCTCGGCCACCGTTCCGTCGTTTTGGGTGATGAACAGGGGCGCGGCGATGCCGGAATCGCGGATCGCCTGCTCGAAGGCGAGGATGGTGTCGCGCGCCAGGTCGGCCAGGGCGGCGTTCAGCAGGCCGGCATTCTCGCGCTCCAGCAACCCGATGCGCCCGAGATCGGAGGAGCAGGTGACGGACGCCTGCGGCAGCACCTTGGCCACCAGCTCGGCGGCGCGCCGTTCGTGGCTGGGATCGAGCGGCGAGAAGATCGCCGAGATGCCGACGGACTTCAGTCCGGCCGCCTTCATCTCTTGCGCCGCCTTGGTAATCGCCGCCTCGTCGAGCGGCATGAAGGGCCGGCCGTCATACTCGTGGCCGCCCTCGACCATCCACACGCCGCCGCGCACCAGCGCCGCCAGGTCCTCTGGCCAGTCGCAGAATGGCGGCAGCGAGGCCGCGGCCGGCATGCCCAACCTAAGCGCAGCGACTTTGGTGAGATGGCGACGCTGGATCACGGCATTGATGAAATGCGTCGTGCCGATCATCACGCCGTCGATGCGCCCGCCCCCTAGCACGCCCGTGGCACCCAGGCTCTTCAGCGAGTCGAGGATGCCGGTGGTCACGTCCTCGCTGGTCGGCGCCTTGACCGCCGCCGAGACC